>NZ_KV823961.1:0-7791 GCF_001815995.1 Dietzia sp. HMSC21D01
CGCGGCCGGCGCGGATGTCGGCGACGGCCTCGGCGAAGGCCTCGCCGTCGGGGTAGCGCCGCTCGGGATCCTTGGACATCGCCTCGGCGATGACGCGCCGGACCGGGCCGGGCACGGACTCGGGCAGCGGCGCCGGGGTGTCGCGCACGTGCATCATCGCGACGCTCACGGGTGAGTCGGCGACGAACGGTCGCCGCCCGGCCAGACACTCGTAACCCACCACGCCGAGGGAGTAGACATCGCCGGCCGGGGTCGTGTCGTGGCCCATCGCCTGCTCGGGCGCGATGTACTGGGCGGTGCCCACGACCATCCCCGTCTGGGTGACGGCGGACGCGCCCATGGACTTGGCGATCCCGAAGTCGGTGAGCTTGACCTGCCCCGTCGGCGTGATGAGGATGTTGCCCGGCTTGACGTCGCGGTGCACGAGCCCGATCGCGTGGGCGGCGTTGAGGGCGCGGCCGGTCTGCTCGAGCATGTCCAGCGTGTGGCGCAGGGGCAGCGTGCCCTCGCGCGCGAGGACGTCCGACAGCGGCTCGCCCACCACGAGTTCCATGACGAGGTAGGACAGCGGGCTGCCGGAGGCGGGGTCGGTGATCTGGCCGTAGTCGTAGACGGTGGCGATGCCGGGATGGGAGATCCGCGCGGTGACCTTGGCCTCGGACCGGAACCGCTCGACGAACTCGGGGTCGGAGGAGTACTCGGCTTTGAGGACCTTGACCGCGACGTGCCGGTCGAGGACGGAGTCGTCGGCCTCCCAGACCTGGCCCATCCCGCCCGTGGCGATGAGCCGCAGCAGGCGGTAGCGCTGGGACAGCAGAGCCCCGGAGTTCAGGCTCACGGCGCGCCCCCGAGGAGGGCGCCCAGGACCTCGCGCCCGATGGGGGCGGCGTAGGTGGCGCCGACGGTGTCGCGGGTGATGCCGGGGCCGGACTCGATCGCCACGGCCACCGCCACGTCACGGCCGGGGACGAAGGCGATGTACCAGGTGTAGGGGATCGACGCGGAGGCGTCGACGCCGTGTTCGGCAGTGCCGGTCTTGGAGGCGATGGTCACCCCGGGGAGGCCGCCGCCGGCATTGGCCTCGGCGCCGATCATCATGTCGGTGAGGGTGGCGGCCTGGTCGTCGGTGAGGGCGCGGGCCGCGTCGCGAGGGGTGAAACCCTCGACGACGGAGAGGTCGGGCGCCGTCAGGGACTTGATCAGCTGCGGCTCCATGCGGACGCCGCCGTTGGAGACGGTCGCGGCGACCATGGCGCTCTGCAGGGTGGTCATGCGGACGTCGCTCTGGCCGATCGCGCTCATGGCGAGCTGGGCGGCGTCCTCCATCTCCCCGAGCCCCGACGGCGCGACGGGCACACCGAAGTCCTCCGGGGCGGTCCCGTCCACCCCGAACTTCTCGGCCATCTCGGTGAACGCCTCCGGGCCGATCTCCTGGCTCATCTCCACGAACGGGACGTTGCACGACAGTTCGAGCGCTGTGCGGAGGGTGACCGTGCCGCCGCCGCAGGTCTGGCCCGCGTAGTTCTGCAGGTAGGTGGCGGTGCCGGGCAGGAGGGTGCGGCCGGCGCCGGAGACGGGGGTGTCCGGACCCATGCCCTGCTCGAGGGCCGCGGCGGTGGTGATGACCTTCATCGTGGAGCCGGGCGGCAGGGCCTGCTGGGTGGCGTGGTTGAGCAGGGGTCGGTCGGGGCTCTGCTCGATGCGGGCCATCTCCGCGGAGCGCACGTCCGGGTCGGTGCTCGACAGGGCGCCCGGGTCGAACGAGGGGCTGGAGGCCAGCGCGAGCACCTCGCCGGTCGAGGGGCGCACGGCGGCGACGGATCCGACGAACGGGCCCTGGCCGGCGCCGCGGCGGAGGGCGTCGTAGGCGACGCGCTGCCCGACCGGGTCGAGGGTCAGCTCGACGGAGCCGCCCTGTGGGGTGCGGCCGGAGATGAGGCCGGTGATGCGCTGGGACAGCAGCCGCGGGTCGGAGCCGTTGAGGAAGGCGTCCTGGGACTGCTCGATCCCGGCGGTGGCGAACTGGAGCGAGTAGTAGCCGACGGTGGGGCCGAACACCTCGGGTTCGGTGGGGTAGGTGCGCTCGAACTCGAAGCGGCCCTCCGACGGTAGGGACATGGCCAGCACGCGCCCGCCGGCGGTGATCTGTCCGCGCTGGCGGGAGTACTCGTCGAGGAGCATGCGGGTGTTGCGCGGGTCGGCGCGCAGTTCGTCGGCGCGGAAGACCTGGACCCAGGTGAGCTGGAGGAGGAGGGCCACCACCATGACCATGGCGGCCACGGCGACCCTGCGGATGGCGACGTTCACTCGGCGCTCACCCGTTCCTCCGCCCCGGCAGCAGCCGTGGCGCGCGCATCAGGCCGGTGGCGGCCTCGGCGAGTGCCGGTGCCTGGCGGGGGGTGGGCATCGGCCGGCGCGCGTCGTTGGACAGGCGCAGCAGGATGGCCATGAGGGCGTAGTTGGCGAGCAGGCTGGACCCGCCGTACGCCATGAACGGCAGGGTGAGGCCGGTCAGCGGGATGAGCGTGGACACGCCGCCCACCACGACGAACATCTGGATGGCCACGGTGAACGCCAGGCCCACGGCGACGAGCTTGCCGAAGCTGTCGCGGATCGTCAGCCCCACGCGGATGCCGCGCAGCACGAGGATCGCGTAGACCATCAGCACGGCGGCCAGGCCGATGAGGCCCAGTTCCTCGCCGATGGTGGGGGTGATGAAGTCGGTGTTGGCGAACGGCACCTGGTCGGGCCGGCCGTTGCCGAGCCCGGTGCCGCCCATTCCGCCGGAGGCCAGCCCGAACAGTGCCTGCGAGCTCTGGTAACCGCCGGTGTCGAAGAACGCGAACGGGTCCCGCCAGATCTGGAACCGCACGCGGACGTGCCCGAACAGCGCGTAGGCGAGCACACCGCCGACCGCCACCAGCACCACGCCGATGAGCAACCAGCTCACCCGCTCGGTGGCCACGTACAGCATGGTCAGCACGGTGGCGAACAGCAGCAGGCACATGCCGAGGTCGGTGTTGAACACCAGCACGCCCAGCGACAGGAACCACGCCACGATGATGGGCCCGAGGTCGCGGGCGCGCGGCAGGTCCACCCCCAGCACGCGCTTACCGGCGGTGGTGAACAGTTCGCGCTTCTCCACGAGGATCGAGGCGAAGAAGATGATGAGCAGGATCTTGGCGAACTCACCGGGCTGGATGGTGAACCCGGGCAGGATGATCCAGTTCTTGGCGCCGTTGATCTCGGAGAACCGCGCGGGCAGCACGGCGGGGATCGCCAGCAGGACGAGCCCGGCGAACCCCATCGTGTAGCCGTAGCGGGCCATCACCCGATGGTCGCGCAAGAGGGACAGGACCGCGCCCATGACGCCGAGTCCGATGAACGTCCACAGCAACTGCCGGGTCACGTCCATGCCGGGCGGGTCGTTGCCGGCGGCCGCCGCGTTGGCGGCGTACGCCAGGTCGAGCCGGTAGATGAGCACGAGTCCGAGGCCGTTGAGCAGCGCGACGCCCGGCAGGAGCACGGGGTCGGCGTAGGGGGCGAGCCAGCGGATGAGCAGGTGGGCGCCGCCGGATAGGCCGAGGAACGCCAGCGTGATCCACAGCAGGGCCGGCGACAGTTCCTGTTCTTGGGCCAGCTGTACGAGCAGGAGCGCGAACCCGACGATCACCGTCGCGGCGACGAGCAGGACAAGTTCCTTGCCCCGGCGGGGGCGGTCGGGGACCGCCTGGGCCCGGGGGTCGGACGGGGGCGGGACCGACGCTGCGGAGGGCACGGTCAGCTCACCGCCCGACAGGTCTCACCGGGCACCGGCGCGGGCGCCGCGGGGGACGTGGGCGACTCGGCGGGGGAGCGCTCGGGTGCCCGCTCGGCCGGGGAGGCTTCCGTGGGCTCCTCGGGGGGCCGTGCGGGCTCACCCGTGGGCGCCCCGGGCGACGCGGGCGCCTCGGTGGGGGAGGAGGGCGACGACGGCGAGGTGCGCCCGTCGCGGTCCGGGTCCCGCCGCTCGGGCTCGCACACCGGCAGGAGATTGTCCTGCGCGAGGCGGGAGACCTGGGCGGTCGCCTCGGCCAGGCTGCCCGACGGCATCCCGGCGCGCACGGTCTCCCGGGCGGGTTCGCGTAGGTCACCGAGGGTGAACACGTCGCAGCCGGTGGGGATGGCGTCGGGGGAGTGCATCGTCAGGTCACCGTCGTCGGCCAGGCACGCGACCTGGCTGACCGAGGCCAACGAGATGCCGAAGACCTCCCCGGAGATGCCCCTCTTCACCACGACCTGGTTGTCCTCCTCGGTGACGAAGTAGTTGCTGCGGACGAGCAGCGCCGACACGCCGACGATCCCGGCCAGCAGCGCGAGGACCCCGACGACGCTCAACGCGAAACGCCATCTGGTGCCTCGCGGCGGCGCGGGATCGACCTCGTCGTCGTCGCTCCCCGTCCCCGGCCCGGCGGCCCCGCGGTCCGGGCCGGACCCACCGACCTCCCCGCCACGCGAGGCGACCTGGGCGCGGGAGAACGCGGCGGCCTTGCCGGCCGCGGTGTCCGAGTACGGATCGGCGGCCGGGTCGATCTGGCCCGGTTCGTCGCCGGACGCCGCGCCCACCACCACGGGGACCACGGGCGCGTCGCGGGGCGAGTCCAGGACGTCCGCCAGCACGACGGTGATGTTGTCCGGCCCGCCCGACCGCAGCGCCAGCTGCACCAGCCGGTCCGCCGCCTCCTCGACCGAGCCCGTGGCGAGCGTCTCGGCGATGGTCTCCGTGCTCACCGGATCGGACAGGCCGTCCGAGCACAGCAGGTACCGGTCGCCGACCCGCGCCTCGCGGATGACGGCGGTCGGCTCCACCGGCTCGCCGGTCAGGGCCTTGAGGATGAGCGAGCGGCGCGGGTGCGTGTGCGCCTCGTCGGCGGAGAGCTCCCCGCGGTCGACGAGGGACTGCACGAACGTGTCGTCCTTGGTGATCTGGCTCAGCGTCCCGTCCCGCAGGAGGTACGCGCGGGAGTCACCCACGTGGATCAGGCCCATGCGGCGACCGTCGAACAGCAGTGCCGTGGCGGTGCAGCCCATCCCCTCGGTCTCCGGGTGCGCCTCCACGTGGGCCGCGATCGCCTCGTTGCCGACGGTGAGCGCGCGGGTGAGGGCGGCGGTGAGGTCCTGCCCCGGCTCGTCCTCGTCGAGCCGGGCCAGCGCGGCCACGACGAACTGGCTGGCGATCTCCCCCGCCGCGTGGCCGCCCATCCCGTCGGCGAGCGCGAGCAGGCGCGGGCCGGCGTACGCCGAGTCCTCGTTGTTCTCCCGCACCATCCCCAGGTGGGACCGGGCGGTGTAGACGAGCGCCGGGGTCACGCGCGCAGCTCGATCACGGTCTTGCCGATCCGGATCGGCGTGCCGGCGGCCACCTTGACCGGGGTCGTCACCCGCGTCCTGTCCAGATAGGTGCCGTTGGTCGAACCCAGATCCTCGAGGAACCAGTCGGGGCCGTGTGGCGACAGCCGGGCGTGCTGGTTCGACGCGTAGTCGTCGTCGATCACCAACGTGCACGAGTCCGCCCGGCCCAGCAGGACGGGTTGCTCGGACAGCGTGATGCGGGTGCCGGCCAGCGCGCCCTGCGTGACGACGAGATGGCGGATGGCCCTGGCGCCGCGACCGAACACGCCACCGCGGCGCTCGGTGCGGCCGCCGGAACGCATGCCCACGTTGCCGAAGACGTCGGTCTTCAGCGCCCGCAGCGTGAGGTAGATGAAGAGCCACAGCAGCACCAGCAACAGGCCGCGCGACAGCTGCAGAACGAGTCCCTGCACTGGTGCCGTCCTCCCCTCGCCGGTCGGGTCACCTCTACCAACGTGTCACCGCCCCCGGTGGTTCCGGGGGACACTCGTGTCGAGGCTAGTCGAACCGGACGGTGATCTCCGAGTGTCCGACCCGGATCACGTCTCCGTCGGCCAGTTGCCAGTCCTGGACCGGTCCCCCGTTGACCGTGGTGCCGTTGGTCGAGCCGAGGTCGGTGAGAACCGCCTCCCGCCCGTCGAAGTGGATGTCCGCGTGCTGCCGCGAGACACCGGTGTCCGGGAGCCGGAAGCCCGCGTCCTGACCGCGGCCGAGCAAATTCGAGCCCCGCTGGAGCCGGAAGGTGCGTCCCGAGCCGTCCTCGAGGTGCAGCGTGACTGCCAGGGACGAGCGCCCCTGCGTGATCTGGGTGGGCGCGTCGGACGGGCCGCCCCAGCCGGAGCTGCGGGGACCGGTCTCGGCCGCGACGGGGTAATTGGAGGCGGGTGCCTGCATGTCGATGTTCTCCTTGCTCGCACTCGGTTCGCGGCGCGACGGCGACGACGGCGCGGGATGACCCGGTCGCGGTGCCGGCGCGGCGGCCGAGATGTGGAACGGGACGGCGTCGGGGTCCACGACCCCGTCGATACGCATCTGTCCGGTGTGGAGGTCGTCGCGCTCCACGAAGGTCACGGTGACCGGACCGTAGGTCTCCCAGCCCTGCTCGCTGATGTGATCCGACAGGTGGCGGGAGAAGGTCTTCACGGCCAGTGCCTCGTCCTCCGTGAACGACGCGTAGTCGGAGCGCGCGAGGGTGATGGTGTAGCTGTTGGAGACCAGCAGGTGGCCGTCGACCACCTTGAGGGAGGCCTCCGCCTGCTTGCGCAGCTGGGCCTCCACCTCCGCCGCGACGACCCGGCCGCCGAAGAGGCGGGCGAACGCGTCACCCACGGCGCCCTGCAGGGTGCGCTCGAATTTGCCGACGATCCCCATGGCCGCCTCCTCTCTGTGCGTACTGTGGTCCTTGTCCGGCCTGGCCCGGTTCTGCCGGGCAGTGCGGTGCCAGCCGCCAGGCGGCGGCATCCGATCGATCATAGTGCCGCGACGGGCCGTAAGGCACGCGCCGAACCGCCCCGACCTCCGACCGGACGCACGCCCAGCCGCTCACCAGCCGATTAGTGTGCCACGTTCGGGTCGTGTTAACGTATCCGTGCGTTACTCGGGCGAGTGGCGGAATGGCAGACGCGCTGGCTTCAGGTGCCAGTGTCCTTCGGGACGTGGGGGTTCAAGTCCCCCTTCGCCCACCACGAGCAGTTGAGCAGTTGGAGCGTGAGCCAACTGCGAGCGGAGCCGGCCCGGAGGGCGGCTTTAGCGCATTTGAGGCCTGTTTCGGTGGCGAACCGAATGGGCTGCCCCCGCCTGACCGGCACCCGCTCCCCGCACGGCTGGCATCCGCTCCCGCTGCTGGCGCCTCGCTCGCGCGCCTGTACGCCCCCATTGCAGCCGCTCCTGAACATGGCGTCTCGCGCGCGCTTCAGTGAACGCGAGACGCCATGTCGGCGTGCGGCTGTGGTCCGCCCCTGACCTGAGTTCCACAAGTTGACAGTGATTCAGCGTTCTTGGGTGTGGTCGTCGCTGTTCACAGCGTTGGACGCTCCTCGCGCGGGTCACTAATTGGGCGGCAGTGGGGAGTCGCCCGGACACGATCACGGCCCACAGTAAGGATCTACCGGGCCAGCAAGCGCCTAGACATCCGGGCCGGGCGCGGCTTCCAGGAGCTTCGAGTAGCCCCAGTGACCCGCCTCGACGGCCGTTAGTGGGTTGCACGCCCGCTGGGGGAGTTCAGTCGGACACCCAGCTGCCCCAAAACACGGTTGAGCTCGACGTGAACGGCTGCGGCAGCGCCCTTCCTGGCTCGCTCGCAGCTCCACAAACTCCCTGCGTGGCGAGGCCCGCGCAGAAGTGCGCACCCAGGCCGTCCCTCGCCATGAAAGCGGGTCACTAAAAGTTGTGGAACTCAGG
>NZ_KV823962.1:0-938 GCF_001815995.1 Dietzia sp. HMSC21D01
AGCGGGTCACTAAAAGTTGTGGAACTCAGGCCTGAGCGCTGGCTGGCTTGCGCGGCCACCGCGGTCCATTCCGCCAGCGCAGCCCCTAGTGACGCGTGCGTCCTGGATGCATGAAACAAAGAGGCCGCGCAACCAGAAGTGGTTGCGCGGCCAGATTGCTCGGCGATCGGTACCTGAAGCTCCAACCTTCCCGGAGTCCCGAGCCCGGCAGCCCGGCTCATCGGCCGGGCTGCCTTGCGGGGTCGAACCGGGGTCAGAAGAAGTTGATCCCCGAGGAGATGAGGGCCGGCCCGTCGCTCACGACGCTGCCCATGGGGTTGACGGCGTCTCCGGTGGCGATGGTGTTGATCACCGGGACGTAGTCACCCGCGCAGTAGGTGATGAGCGAGTGCACGCCGGTCGGGACGTTGTCCGCGGACACGGTGACCGGACGGAACAGGACAGGGAGGGCGACGGGGCTACCCGAGTCGGTGCGCAGGATCGTGGTCCGCTCACCAGACAGCGTGCCGACGATGTTGTTCAGGTTGATGTTCTTGATCATGCCCGCGATGTCGTCCGCGGCGTCCCGCTCGGCGATCACGGCGACGCAGCCTCCGATGGGCTCGGTGACCCCGGCCTTGAACGTTGCCGAGACGGTGTTGCCGTCGACGTTGTGGCTGGCGGTGGCAGCGGAGGCGATGCCGGCCGCGCCGACGGTCAGGGCCGCGGAGGCGGCGATGGTCGCGGCCACCCGGGTGGCGATGCGGGAAATGGTCATTGGGACTCCTAGTGAGGGGTTGTAACAGATGAACATGATGTCACGGATGGTGGAAACCGTAGGTCGCGAAGTTTTTCCGGGGCGGCGCTAAGGCCTCACCGTCCTTCTCGTTCAGGTATCTCGCAGGTTGCGCGAGCGGCTACTCCGCCCGCCCCCGCCCCCGCCGCTGCCGGCGGGGGCG
>NZ_KV823963.1:0-19364 GCF_001815995.1 Dietzia sp. HMSC21D01
TCGCCGCGGCGGGCGTCATGCAGCCGGCCCGCGCCGATCTCGACTACCCGGCGGGCCTGTCGCGCGTCACCGTGCCGGCGCTGGCGGTGGTGATCGCCGACGACCCGCTCGCCCCCGCGAGTGCCGCACGCAACCTCCTGGCCATGCTGCCCTCCGCGCGCACGACCCTCGAGCTCGAACCCGAGGCGCTGGGGCACAACTCGTGGGCGCGCCGACCCGCCGAGGTGGTCGCCCGGGTGCTCGCGTGGACGGACCGGGAGGTCGTCAGGCCCGAGCGGGACGACGACGAGGTAGTCGACGCCTGAAGAACTCGTACGTGAGGACCGCTTTCCGCGCCTCCTGCGTGTTGTCGGCGGCGCCGGCGTGGCCGCCCTCGACGTTCTCGTAATAGGCGACCTCGTGACCCGCGGCCTCCAGGGCGGCGGTCATCTTCCGCGCGTGGCCCGGGTGCACGCGGTCATCCCGTGTCGAGGTGGTCATGAGCACGGGCGGGTAACGGACCTCCGAGGCGGGCCGGATGTTCTGGTAGGGGGAGTACGCGCCGAGGAAATCGTCCCAGTCGGACGAGTCCGGGTCGCCGTACTCGGCCATCCACGACGCGCCGGCCAACAGTAGGTGGTAACGCTTCATGTCCAGCAGCGGTACAGCGATCGCCAGCGCTCCGAAGAGTTCCGGGTAGCGGGTGAGCATGACGCCCATGAGCAGCCCGCCGTTGGATCCGCCGGTCGCGCCCAGCTGGTCGCGGGTGGTCACCCCCGTATCGACGAGGGCGCGCGCCACGGCCGCGAAGTCCTCGTAGGCGCGCGGCCGCTTCTCGCGCAGGGCGGCCCGGTGCCACGACGGCCCGTACTCGCCGCCGCCGCGGATCCCCGCCACGACGTAGACTCCGCCCTCCTCGAGCCACAGCGCGCCGCGCAGGGCCGCGTACGCGGGCCGCATCGACACCTCGAAGCCTCCGTAGCCGTACAGGATGGTTGGTCGGGGGCCGTCCGGGCCGGGCCCGCGCATGACGGTGTACGGGACCTCGGTGCCGTCGTCGCTCACGGCGGTGTGGCGGGTGACCTCGATGCCGGCCGTGTCGAACCGGTGCGGGGTCGCGCCGAGGGTGGTGGTGCTGCCGTCGGCGCGCAGGAGCACCAGCGACGGTGGCACGACCGGCCCGGAGACCGCGAGCACGGCGTCGTCGGGGTGCGGCCGCTCGCCGTCGGACCGCCCTCCTCCCGCCGGCCCGGAATCCTCCTGCTCGCCGTCCCGCATCCCGGACAGCCGGTCGCAGGACAGCACGTCGATCGACACGTGCTCGGGCAGGCCCTCCACCGGCCGCGGCGTCCAGTCGCCGTCGACGGAATCGGGGATGGTGTAGGCCTCGATCCGCGACTCGGTGTCGTCGAGGACCGTCAGCAGGATCCGGCCGCGGCCCCAGGTGATGTCCTCGACGGTCGTGGACGGGGTGGGGGAGAACAGGACGACCGGCTCGGGCAGGCGCTCGGGGTCGGCGTCCACGACGGACCACGGCACCACGAGCACCGACCCGCCGGGATGGGTCCGGCCCGCGATCTCGAGATCGGTCCGGGGCCTCAGGAGGAGCCAGTCGCCGCACGAGGTGACGTCGCAGTCCTCGGGCACGGGCACGGCGCGCGGCCCGGTCGCGGTGGGGTCGGTCCCGGGCGTCCAGAAGACCTCCTGCGAGGTGTGGAAGTCCGGTGCGCGGCTGGCGAGGAACCGGCCCGTCGTCGGGTCGTGCGAGGCCCCCACCGCCACGTCGTCCGTCCGTCCCTCGAAGATCACGGGCGCCTGCGCGGGATCGGTACCGCGCCGCCACAGTCGCACGACGCGCGCGTACCCCGAGTCGGTGGCGTCGGATCCCTCCGGGGCGAGCGGCGCGGCGAGGAGCACGGTGTCGCGGTCGACCCACGACACCGAGCACTTGGCCTCGGTCAGCCGGAAGCCGTCCTCCGAGGCGGGGACGAAGCGTCGCGCGAGGAGGTCGAACTCGCGGATCTCGACGGCGTCCGCGCCGCCGCGGGACAACCGCAGCAGTGCGCGGTCGTCGGCGGGCCGGCGGACGACCGTCCCCGAGTACACCCAGTTGACGCCTTCCTCGTCGGCGAGCGCGTCGACGTCGACGAGCGTCTCCCACGCCGGGTGGTCGACACCTGGCGCGCCCTCTGCGAGGACCGACCACGGCACGCGGCGCCACAGTCCGCGTCGGTGGTCGCCGTCCTTCCACAGCGTGTAGGCGTGGGGGCCGCGCAGGACGGGCCAGGCGATACGGTCCGTGGCGTCGAGGATCTCCAGCGCCCGGGTGTAGGAGGCCTCGGCGTGCTCGCCGGTCGCGAGATCGGCCACCGTCCGGTCGCTGCGCATCCGCACCCACTCCAGGGCGTGGGGCGCGTCCACGTCCTCCAGGTGGAGGTACGGATCTGAGCTCGGGGAAACCGTCATGACCTCGATGATGCCGTGGTCGTGTCGGAGTGACCGAGCCGACATGTCGGATGGGGGTCCAGATCTTCACAGACTCTTGTTATGAGGCTGCGCCGTCAGTAGCATCATCCCCACGTTCGGGTCGTCTGACCCGGCCATTCTCGGGGATCCGGGAATGCACCCTCGATAAACGGAGACACATAATGGGTTCCCTCAAGCTCGGATCGGTCACGGAGTCCCTCGGCGGAGGCACCGGCAGCTCCACCGAGACCATCACCGATCAGATCGCCGAGACCGTCGGCGACCTGGTCGCCACCGCGCTCCGGCAGGTCCTGGGCAACCTGTCCTGACGGTGCCCGCAGACATCCCGACGCCGCCCCTTCCACCCGGAGGGGGCGGCGTCGGGCATTTCGGGTGCGATCGGGGGCGGCTCGGGGTGCCTGCGACACGCGTTGCGCATAGTCTGTGTGTCGTGGCTGACACTCATTTCGACCTGATCGTCCTCGGCGCGGGCCCCGGTGGCTACGTCGCCGCAATCCGTGCCTCGCAGCTCGGCCTCAAGGTGGCCGTCGTCGAGGAGAAGTACTGGGGCGGTGTGTGCCTCAACGTGGGTTGTATCCCCTCAAAGGCACTGCTGCGTAATGCGGAGCTGGCCAACACGGTTCAGCGTGACGGCAAGCTGTTCGGTATCTCCGGCGACGTCTCCTTCGACTTCGGCGCCGCCTACGACCGCAGCCGCAAGGTCTCGGACGGCATCGTCAAGGGCGTCCACTTCCTCATGAAGAAGAACAAGATCACCGAGATCAACGGCTACGGGACGTTCACCGACGCCAAGACGATCGAGGTCGACGGCACGGAGTACACGTTCGACAACTGCATCATCGCCACCGGCTCCGTGGTCAAGACCCTCCCGGGCATCGAGCTGAGCGAGAACGTGGTCAGCTACGAGGAGCAGATCCTCTCCCGCGAGCTGCCCGACTCGATCGTCGTGGTGGGCGCGGGCGCGATCGGCATGGAGTTCGCGTACGTGATGAACGCCTACGGCGTCGAGGTCACGATCGTCGAGTTCATGGACCGCCTGCTGCCGAACGAGGACGAGGAGGTCTCCAAGGAGATCGCCAAGCACTACAAGAAGCTCGGCATCAAGCTCCTCACCGGGCACAAGACCACCAAGATCACCGACAACGGTGACTCGGTGGACGTGGAGATCGAGAAGAAGGACGGCGGGGAGACCCAGACGGTCACCGTGGACAAGGTCCTCATGGCCGTCGGCTTCGGTCCCCGCGTCGAGGGCTTCGGCCTGGAGAACGCCGGCGTCGAGCTCACCGACCGCGGCGCGATCGACATCGACGACCACATGCGCACCAACGTCGACGGCATCTACGCCATCGGCGACGTCACCGGCAAGCTGCAGCTCGCCCACGTGGCCGAGGCGCAGGGCGTCGTGGCCGCCGAGACCATGGCCGGCGCCGAGACCCAGACCCTGGGCGACTACCGTATGATGCCGCGCGCCACGTTCTGCCAGCCGCAGGTCGCGTCCTTCGGGCTCACCGAGGCCCAGGCGAGGGACGAGGGCTACGACGTCAAGGTGGCCAAGTTCCCGTACTCCGCCAACGGCAAGGCGCAGGGCCTCGGCCATGCGGTCGGCTTCGTGAAGATCGTCGCCGACGCCACCCACGGAGAGCTGATCGGCGGCCACCTCATCGGTCCCGATGTCTCCGAGCTCCTGCCCGAGCTGACCCTCGCGCAGATGTGGGACCTCACCGCCGCCGACGTCGCCCGCAACGTGCACACGCACCCGACGCTGTCCGAGGCCATGAAGGAGGCCGTCGAGGGCATCGCCGGCCACATGATCAACCTCTGACGGTCCGCCCGTCGCTCCGCCCCGCTGCTCGCCGGTTCGTCCGGCCGGGCGGCGGGGCGGAGTGCCTTCCGGCGTGTGCCCGGCGCGGGGTCCAACCCGTCCACAGCTGACGGAACGATCGGGCCCCGGCCGACGAAAAGACCGTTCCGCACGGACCCACTCGGGCGACGTGTGCGAAACGGTCTTCTCGATGGCGCGGACCCGCCGGCCGCGGGGTCACTCGGCGTTGACGAGCTTCTCCATCTGCGCCGTGTAGATCGCGTCGAGGGCGCCGGCGGCGGTCGGCAGGACCGGGTCGGCCGCGGGATCGTCGCCGCGGGCCGCGTACTCCACGCTCACCGTGGTGTCGCGGGCGTACCCGTGGATCGCGATGGCCCGGCTCAGGGTCTTCGTGCCGTCCGGCTGCGTGGTGATGAAGTCGCTGGTGACGCGGAAGCCCTCGGCGCCCGCGATCTCCGGCGCGTCCTGCACCGACATGACGAGCTCGACGTCGGGGTTCGAGGTGCTGCGCGCGGTGTCGCACGCCTCGTAGAGGGAGCGGTCCATGAAGTCGTCGAGCCGGCCGCTCACCATGCCGATGCCGAACCGGTGCTCCGTCTCGTCCGTCTCGGACTGCTTGTAGCGCACCGCCGCGGTCACGCCGTCCGTGGTGGCGTGGTTGGAGACGGTCTCGAGGCGCGAGACCTTGTCGCAGGCCGGGTCGTCCATGAGCTGGCGCTGCTGGTCGGCGACGAGCTTGTCGACGGCCTCTTGGAGCATCGGCCGGTCGAGCACCTGGACGATGCCACCCCCCGGGGCCTCGCCCTCGGCCAGCACGAGCTCCTCGACGGGCGCCTGCGGGGCCGAGTCGTCGACCGTCGGCGAGGCCGGCGCCGAGGTCGACGTGTCGCCCGACTGCTCGGCCTCGGTGCCGGAGTCGTCCGACGAACAGGCCGTGAGAGCTGCCGCGGTGACCAGCGCGAGGCCGGCGGCCGCGACGCGGCGGGTGGTGCGGGTGCGGAGGCGCATCTCTCTCCTTTGTTTTCGGTTACCCACATAGTGCCACCGTCGTACCGCTATCTGTGCATCGTGCCCCGCGTGCGGCGCGCTGCGGAAAAGCCCGCGGGCACGGCCGTGGAACGCCGGAAACATCAAAAGCGACCGCGGGGGCCCGAAGTCGGGGGCAGTGACCGCGCGGGTGGAAGCGGTGTAACGGGCCCGGTGTGACTACCCTTGGGGCCGCGCACGGGCGGAGCCTCTCGGCGCCGACGACCCCCTGATATAGGACAACGATATGGACCATGACGGTGTGGACGCCGTGCTCTTCGACCTCGACGGGGTGATCACCCCGACGGCGGAGAAGCACATGGAGGCGTGGAACCGGATGTTCAGCGCGTACTTCGACGCCCGCGGGATCGACCCGTACTCGGACGAGGACTACTTCCGGTACATCGACGGCAAGCCGCGCGTCGAGGGCATCGCGTCGATGCTCGCCGCGCGGGGCCTCACCCTGCCCGAGGGGAGCGACGACGACGAGGCCGGGCCGGACGCGGACACGATCCACGGACTCGGTACGCGCAAGAACGTGATCTTCCGTGAGCTGCTCGACGAGGGGATCGAGGCCTACCCCGGCTCGGTCGCCTACCTCGACGCGCTCGACGCCGCCGGCATCGCCTCGTGCGTCGTCTCGAGCTCGAAGAACGCGGAGGCCGTGCTCACCGCGGCCGGGCTGCGGGACCGGTTCGACGTGATCGTGGACGGCCTGGTCGCCGCGGCCGAGGGCATCCCCGGTAAGCCGAAGCCCGACACGTACCTGCGGGGTGCCGAGCTGCTCGGCGTCCCCGCGGAGCGCTGCGTCGTGATCGAGGACGCCGTCTCGGGGGTGCAGGCCGGTGCTGCCGGCGGGTTCGCGCGGGTGGTCGGCGTGGACCGGGGGGCCGGGCGCGAGACCCTGCTCGCGGAGGGTGCCGACCTCGTCGTCGTCGACCTGGCCGAGCTCATCCCCGGACTCCAGGAGGCCCGCCGGTGACACGTGTCCCTATCTCCCGTGGCCCGGTGCACGACACCGTCGGCCAGTCGGTGCCCGGCAACATCCGCACCACCTACGGTGTGAACCTCCGCAGCCACCTCGAGGTGCCGGAGATCAACCGGTCCACCCACCCCGCCGACCCGTGGCGCTGGGTCGAGACCAGCCCCAAGGCCTCGCCGCGGGGCGTGTCCGAGACCCAGTTCGCGGTGGCCAACGGGTACCTCGGCATGCGCGGCAACCCCGAGGAGGGGCGCGACTCCGCCCAGCACGGCACGTTCGTCAACGGCTTCCACGAGACGTGGCACATCCAGCACGCCGAGGACGCGTACGGCCTCGCGCGCGAGGGCCAGACGATGATCCAGGCCCCCGACACCAAGACGATCCGCGTCTACGTCGACGACGAGCCCCTGCGGCTGGGCGTGGCCGACCTCGAGCACTACGAGCGAAGCATCGACTTCCGCGACGGGATCCTGCGCCGCGAACTCGTGTGGCGCACGCCGGCCGGCAAAAAGGTCGTCATCCGCTCCAGCCGGATGGTGTCCATGGTGGAGAAGCACCTCGCCGTGATGACCTACGAGATCGAGCTGCCGGACGAGCCCGCGCCCGTGGTGATCTCCTCGCAGGTCCTCAACCGTCAGGACGGCGAGGACGAGTACGGCTCCGCCGACGACGTCCCCGACGAGGGCTTCGACCCGCGCCGCGCCGAGGGACTGGACCACCGCGTCCTCGAGTCCCAGCTCTGCGAGGGCCAGCGCGGTTACCAGGTGCACGGCTACCGCTGCGCCCACTCCGGAATGACCATCGCCGTGGCCGTCGACCACCTCCTCGAGACCGAGGACGACGTGGCCATGAGCCACGAGATCGACGACGACTCGTCGAAGGTCGTCTACCACGCGCACGTCACGCCGGGGCGCGTGCTCAAGCTGACCAAGCTCGCCGCGTACCACACGTCCGAGGTCGTGCCCGCGGGCGAACTCGCCGACCGGTGCTCACGCACCCTCGGCCGGGCCCGCGAGCGCGGCGTGGACGACCTGCACCGCACCCAGCGGGACTGGTACGACCACTTCTGGGATCGTGCCGACGTCGAGGTGGAGGGCCCCGCGGAGACGCAGCAGGCCATCCGGTTCAACCTCTTCCAGCTGGCCCAGGCCTCGGCACGGGCCGAGTACAACGGCATCGCCGCCAAGGGCGTCACCGGTAGTGGCTACTCCGGCCACTACTTCTGGGACACCGAGACGTACGTCCTGCCGTTCCTGACGTACACCATGCCGCGGTTCGCCCGGAACGCCCTCCGCTTCCGCTACAACATGCTCGACAAGGCGCGGAACCGGGCCAAGTACCTCTCCGTCAAGGGCGCCCTCTACCCCTGGCGGACCATCAACGGTGAGGAGGCGTCGGCCTACTACGAGGCCGGCACCGCCCAGTACCACATCAACGCCGACATCGCGCACGCCATGGTCAAGTACATGTGGGCCACCGAGGACCAGGACTTCATGATCCGCGAGGGCGTGGACGTGCTGGTCGAGACCGCGCGGATGTGGGTCTCGCTCGGTTTCTTCGACGGCGACGGCATGTTCCACATCCACGGCGTGACCGGGCCGGACGAGTACACGACCGTCGTGGACAACAACCTGTTCACCAACGCCATGGCCCGGTTCAACCTCGTGGCCGCCGCGATCGCCTGCAAGCGGATCTCGCAATTGGGTGACGGCCAGTGGGAGGCTGTCTGCCGGCGGCTCAAGCTGCGCGACGACGAGACCAGCGAATGGCGGCGTGCCGCCGAGAACATGGTGATCGCGTTCGACGAGGATCTGAAGGTCCATCCTCAGGACCAGGACTTCCTCGCGAAGGAGGTCTGGGACCAGGACCTCGAGGATCCCCGCCGGCCACTGCTCCTGCACTTCCACCCGCTGGTGATCTACCGGCACCAGGTCCTCAAGCAGGCGGACGTGGTGCTGGCGATGTTCCTGCGCGGAGACGAGTTCACCGAGGAGGAGAAGCGGGCGAACTTCGAGTACTACGACCCGTTGACCACCGGCGACTCGACACTGTCCGCCGTGGTCCAGTCGATCATCGCCGCCGAGATCGGCTACTGCGACGAGGCGTTCGAGCACTTCCAGAAGGCCCTGGTTGTGGACCTGGCGGACGTGCACGGCAACGCGTCCGACGGAATCCACGTGGCCTCCACCGGCGGTGTCTGGTCGGCGCTGGTCAGCGGCTTCGGCGGCATGCGCGACTACCGGGGCGAGATCTCGTTCGACCCGCGGGTGCCCGCGCAGTGGGGGTCGCTGACGTTCCGGATGACGGTGCGGGGCACGCACGTGCGGGTCCGCTGCGACCACCACGAGCTCACGATCGCGAACCTCAACGGCGCCGACTTCGAGTGCACGGTGCAGGGCCGCGATGTGCACGTGCCGGCGGGGCAGACGGTGACGGTCGGCCTCGACGACCGGGCCCGCGTCTGCCTGTCCTGCCCGGAAACGGTCTGACCCGCGGCTCGCCTGGGCGGCCCGCCCGTCCCGACCCGGCCCGACCCGGTCGGATTCGTCGCCCGGACGGTGGGCCCGAGCTGCGTCGGCGGCGGATCTGTTGGTCGGCTGCGTCCGAGGCGGGGCTGGTCGGATGGGCCTCGGGCTTGAATCGGCGTGGTCGGCTCGCCGGCTCAGCTCGCGATTTGAGGCCCCGCCGCACGCTGCCTATCGGATCGCGCTACACCTAAGGGATCCGATGGGCGTTGCGCGAGCGTATGGGCGGCGTGGGATCAGATGGGTGAGGCGGGCCCGATCGGTGAATCCGCTGCCGGGGCGGGTCGGTCGCTGCGGGGCCGGCGATCCGGAGCGCGGCGCGCGATCTGCCCCTCGGATCTCGTTTCGCTCGTCGCATTGCGATTCGCTCGCGGAGTTCCTGGGGCAGATCGATTTCGGAGGAGCGAGGTGTAATCCGCGGGGCGGATCGTGGAGGCGGGGCGGTGTCAGCGGGGGCGGTCCGGCTGGATCCGCAGCGCCCGCAGGGAGGTGGCCAGGCCGTCGTATTGCGCGACCAACTGCACCAACGCGACCAGCTCACCCGGGTTCAGGTACTCGGCGAGCGCGGCCCACGTCTCGTCGGACACGTCCTTCGTCCGCACCAGCTCGTCGACAGCCATGAGCAGCACCTCCAGCCGGTCCGGCCAACCCGCGGAGGCGGGATCGCGGGTGGTGCGGGCGATCTCGTCGTCGTCCAGTCCCACCCGCGCGCCGATGCGCTCGTGGTGCGCCCGCTCGTACACGCTGCCCCGCAGGTGGGCCACGCGCAGGATCACGAGTTCGGTGGTGCGGCGGTCGAGGATCCCGAACGGCATCATCATCCCCGAGTAGGCGAGCCAGGCGGGGAAGAGGCGGCGGGCGCGGCCGAGGGTGGCGAACAGGTGGACGTCGCGTGAGCCGGTGACGCGCGCGCCGATGCGGTTGACCGCCCAGCCGAACGGGCCGAGCTCGCGGAACCCGCCGGGACGGATGCGGGGGACCTGCGCGGCGGTGCCGTCGTGGCTGTCGCTGCTCTCGTGGGGCTGGCTCATGGCCGTCAGGGTAGGTCAGGCGCGGACCCGGCGGAGGCGGGTTCGCCGAGGAGGTACGGCGAGAGCGACGAGCGGTGGGCGTCCACGCGCAGCTCGTGATTGAGCGGCGGGAACGCGCGCTGCGGGCAGGCGGGGCGGTCGCACATACGGCAGCCGGAGCCGATCTTGGTGGCGGCGTCGACGTCGTCGAGGTCCAGACCCTGCGCGTACACGGTCCGGTGGGCGTGGCGGGCCTCGCAGCCCAGCCCGATCGCGAACGTCTTGCGCGGCTGCCCGAAGCGCATGGGCCGGGTCGTCACGGTGCGCGAGACCCACAGGTGCAGCCGGCCGTCGGGCATCTGTGCGACCTGCCGCATGATCTTGCCGGGAAACGAGAACGACTCGTAGATGTTCCACAGCGGGCACGTGCCACCGGAGGTCGTGAAGTGGAACCCGGTCGCGGACTGCCGCTTGGACATGTTGCCGGCGCGGTCGACGCGCACGAAGCTGAACGGCACCCCGGCCGCCCCGGGCCGCTGCAGTGTGGACAGGCGGTGGCACACGGTCTCGTAGCCGGTGGCGTGGAAGGCCATGAGCCGCTCGACGTCGTAGCGGAAGTCCTCGGCGGTGTCGAGGAACCGCTGGTAGGGCATGAGGACGGCGGCGGCGAAGTAGCTGGCCAGTCCGCGAAGGGCGAGCGCGACGGCGGCAGGGGAGGTGAAGGCCCCCTCCTCGACGAGGCTGTCGAGCAGGTCGCGGTGTTCGAGGAACGCGAGCTCGGAGGCCACGCGGAACGCCTGCTGACCGGGCGTGAGGTGCGCGGACAGGTCGAGGCGGCGATCCTCGGCGGAGAACACGTGCCAGAGGCCGTCGGGCAGGTCGACGCGGCGGGAGATGCGCACGCCGTGGGCCTCGGCGAGGCGGTTCTCGAGCTCGACGCGCACGTCGCCGCGGTTGAGCCGGATGCGGGTGGTGAGGTCCTCGGCGGCGGTGTCGAGGGAGTCGATGTAGTTCTGCCGTTGGTAGAAGTAGTCGCGCACCTCCTCGTGCGGCATGGACAGCACGGATCGGTCGACCGTGGACTCGGGCACGTTACGGGTCTCGGTGAGCGCGGCGAGCAGGTCGGCGGAGTTGCGGTAGCGCTGGTGCAGGAGCATGAAGGCGCGGGCGAGCGCGGGGTGCGCCCGGACGAGGTCGACGACCTCGTCGGCGGGGACCTCGGCGGACAACTGGGTGTCGGTGAGGGCCTCGGTCACCGCGGCGATGAGCCGGGTGTCCGAGTCGGAGGCGAAGAACGTGGAGTCGACGCCGTAGACCTCGGAGATCTTGACCAGGACCCGGGAGGTGACGGGGCGGGTGTCCTTCTCGAGTTGATTGAGGTACGACGACGACAAGCCGAGCGATTGCGCGAACGCCGCCTGGGTCAGGCCGTTCTCCTCGCGCAGTCGACGCAGTCGCGCCCCCATATGTGAGGCCGTCATCGGCTTCCCCCTCTCCGTCCGTGGCGCACCACACAATCTTCGCAAACTTTGCAAAGAAGGCAAAGAAACTCGCCACATTCGCACTTGCCGCAGGTAGACGCGCCGTAGCGAGTGTGGCATTGTGTCTGTCGTAAGGGGCCGTAACTCGCAAGAGTGCGAATACGGACCCGTCCCCGAGACAGAAAAGAGTCGCGATGTCGAACGTCGGCAAGGCACGTACCGCTGAAGAGATCCAGAAGGACTGGGACACCAACCCCCGCTGGAAGGGCATCACCCGCAACTACACGGCCGAGCAGGTCGCGGAGCTGCAGGGCACCGTCGTCGAGGACCACACCCTCGCCCGCCGCGGCGCGGAGATCCTCTGGGACAAGGTCAACAACAAGGACTTCGTCAACTCCCTCGGTGCCCTGACGGGCAACCAGGCCGTGCAGCAGATCCGCGCCGGCCTCGAGGCCGTCTACCTCTCCGGCTGGCAGGTCGCCGCCGACGCCAACCTCTCGGGCCACACCTACCCGGACCAGTCGCTGTACCCGGCCAACTCGGTGCCGACCGTCGTGCGTCGCATCAACAACGCCCTGCTGCGCGCCGACGAGATCGCCCGCATCGAGGGCGACACCTCGGTGGAGAACTGGCTCGCCCCGATCGTGGCCGACGCCGAGGCCGGCTTCGGTGGCGCCCTGAACGCCTACGAGCTGCAGAAGTCCATGATCAACGCCGGTGCCGCCGGTGTGCACTGGGAGGACCAGCTGGCCTCCGAGAAGAAGTGCGGCCACCTCGGTGGCAAGGTGCTCATCCCGACCAACCAGCACATCCGCACCCTGACCTCGGCCCGCCTCGCCTCGGACGTCGCCAACGTGCCGTCCGTGATCATCGCGCGCACCGACGCCGAGGCCGCCACCCTGATCACCTCGGACGTCGACGAGCGCGACCGTCCGTTCATCACCGGTGAGCGCACCGCCGAGGGCTTCTACCACGTCAAGAACGGCATCGAGCCGTGCATCGAGCGCGCGAAGGCCTACGCCCCGTTCGCCGACATGATCTGGATGGAGACCGGCACCCCGGATCTCGAGTACGCCAAGAAGTTCGCCGAGGGCGTCAAGGCCGAGTTCCCGGACCAGCTCCTGGCCTACAACTGCTCGCCCTCCTTCAACTGGAAGGCGAACCTGGACGACGAGACCATCGCCAAGTTCCAGAAGGAGCTCGGCGCGATGGGCTTCAAGTTCCAGTTCATCACCCTGGCCGGCTTCCACTCGCTCAACTACGGCATGTTCGACCTGGCCTACGGCTACGCCCGCAACCAGATGAGCGCGTTCGTCGAGCTGCAGGAGCGCGAGTTCAAGGCCGCCGAGGAGCGTGGCTTCACCGCGGTCAAGCACCAGCGCGAGGTCGGCGCCGGCTACTTCGACCTCATCGCCACCACGGTCGACCCCAACACGTCCACCGCGGCGCTGAAGGGCTCCACCGAGGAGGGCCAGTTCCACTGAGATAGTGGACCTGACCGGTGAACCGATCCGATCGACGGTCGGCTCGCCGACATGAGGTGACAACCGGGGGCCGTGGCCGTCTCGACGAGGCGGCCCGGCCCCCGGTCGTCTCTCCGCTCACCCCGCCGCGGACCGGCGAACGGGCCGGCGCGCCCCCTCACGACCCTCCTCCCGAAGGACCCAGGACGCCATGAGCAGCAGCCGCGACGCCGCGACGGACGCGGGACGGATCACCCGCGTCGGCGTGGTGGGGGCCGGGCAGATGGGCTCCGGCATCGCCGAGGTCTGCGCGCGTGCCCACGTGGACGTCCTCGTGTGGGAGTCCACCCGAGAGCTCACCACCGCCGGCCGCTCCCGGATCCTGCAGTCCCTCGACCGTGGGGTGTCCTCGGGCAAGATCACCGAGCGCGAACGCGAACAGGCCGCCCTGCGCCTGCGCCTCACCACCGACCCGGGCGACTTCTGTGACCGCCAGCTCGTGATCGAGGCGGTCGCCGAGGACGAGGCCGCCAAGTCGGCCGTCTTCCGGCAGCTCGACGAGATCGTCACCGACCCGGGAGCCGTGTTGGCCACCAACACCTCCGCTGTCCCGGTCGCCACCCTCGCCGGGTGCACGGCCCGTCCGGAGCGCGTGCTCGGCATGCACTTCTTCAACCCCGTCCCCGTGCTCCCGCTGGTCGAGCTGGTGAGCACCCCCGAGACCGGCGCCGCCGTCCGCGACCGCGCCGAGACGTTCGCCGAACAGGTCCTCGGCAAGCAGGTCGTGCACTCCGCCGACCGCGCCGGCGCCGTGGTCAACGCCCTGCTCGTGCCGTACCTGCTCTCCGCCATCCGAATGGCGGAGTCCGGCCACGCCACCGCCGAGGACATCGACCGCGCCATGGTCCTCGGCTGCGCGCACCCCATGGGCCCGCTCGCGCTGGCCGATCACGTGGGGCTGGACACGGTCAAGGTGATAGCCGAGGCGATGCACGCCGAATTCGGCGAGCCGCTGTACGCGCCGCCCCCGCTGCTCGTGCACATGGTCGAGTCGGGCCGGCTGGGCCGGAAGACGGGTCAGGGCTTCCACAGCTATCCCGTGCCCCGGGCGATGGCCCGGGCCACGCGCTGAGATGACCTCGTCGTCGTCGCCCCCGCCGGCCCGGTCCCCCTCGGCGGTGGCCCCGTCGCCGCCGCACCTCGAGCCCACACGCGCCTCGTCGGTCCTGGGCTACCCGCGTATCGGGCCGCGCCGCGAGCTCAAGCGCGCGCTCGAACGGTACTGGCACGGCGACGGCACGCGCACCGAGCTGCTCGCCACCGGCCGTCGCCTCCGCGAGGCCACCTGGCACGACCTGGTCGCCAAGGGCCTCACGCAGATCCCCGGCAACACCTTCAGCTTCTACGACCACATCCTCGACGACGCCCTGCTCGTCGGCGCGATCCCCGCCCGCTTCCGCGAACTCACCCGCGACCTCACACCCGTCGACACGGTCTTCGCCCTCGCCCGCGGCCGCGCCGACGTCCCCCCGCTGGAACTGGTCCCGCTGCAGGGGACCTCCTACCTGTACCGCCAGCCCGAGTTCGACGAGGCCTCCGAGCTGGGGCTGCGGCCGGGCGAGCTGCTCGCCGAGGTCGCCCGCGCGCGGGAGCTGGGGCTCGAGATCCGGCCTGTCGTGACCGGCCCGGTCTCACTGCTGCTGCTCGGTAAGACCTCGCCCGAGGCCGCGCCCGGGTTCACGCCGCTCGACCTGCTGGACCGGATGCTCCAACAGTACGAGGCGCTGCTCGGCGTGCTGGCCGAGGCGGGCGTGACGTGCGTGCAGTTCGACGAGCCCTGCATGACCATGGAGCGTGCGCCGGACGAGATCGACCGGCTACGCGGGGCCTATGACCGGCTCGCCGCGGTGCCGGCGAGACCGCGGATCCTCGTCACCGGCGAGTACGGCGACCTGGGGGACGCGCTGCCCGCGCTCGCGGCCACGGGGATCGAGGCGATCGGCTTGGACCTGGTCCACGGGCGGCGGACGGCCGCCGAGCTCGCCGCCGTGCCGGGCCTGGCCGCCAAGCGCCTCTACGCCGGCGTCGTGGACGGTCAGAACGTGTGGCGCACGGACAAGTTCGCGACGCTCGACTACCTGCGCGAGCTGCGGGCCGTGTTCGCCGACGTGGTGGTGTCGACCTCGTGCACGCTGCTGCACGTGCCGTACGACGTGCACGCCGAGACCGACCTGCCGCCCGAGCTCGTGGACTCGCTGGCCTTCGCCGAACAGAAGGTCGCCGAGGTGGTGTCGCTGGCGCACGCGCTCGAGGACGGCCCCACGCCGCGCTGGCGTCCGCTGCCCGTGCCGCCCAGTGCGCGCCGCGAGGATGTGCGCGCGAGGACCGCCCGGGTCGACGACGACGACAAGGTTCGGGTTCCCTACGCCGATCGGGCCCCCCGGCAGGCCGGCAGGCTGGGTCTGCCGACGCTCCCGACCGCCACCCTCGGCTCGTTCCCGCAGACAGTGCAGATCCGGCGGGCCCGCCGCGACCTGGCGGAGGGGCGGATCGACTACGCCCGGTACTGCGACTACCTCCGCGCGGAGATCGCCGCGGTGATCCGGCTGCAGGAGGACATCGGGCTGGACGTGCTCGTCCACGGCGAGGTCGAGCGCAACGACATGGTGCAGTACTTCGCCGAACTGCTCGACGGGTTCGCCGCCACCCGCAACGGCTGGGTGCAGTCGTACGGTTCGCGCTGCGTGCGGCCGCCCATCCTCTACGGGGACGTAGCGCGGCCCGCCCCGATGACCGTCGAGTGGACGGGCTACGCGCAGTCCCTGACGGACCGGCCGGTCAAGGGGATGATCACCGGGCCCGTGACGATGCTCGCGCGGTCGTTCTGCCGCACCGACCTCGCGCTGCCCGAGGTCGCCACCCAGCTCGCGCTGGCGGTGCGCGACGAGGTGGCCGACCTCGAGGCGGCCGGCACCGCCATCATCCAGATCGACGAGCCGGCCATCCGCGAACTGCTGCCGCGGCGCGGTGCCGACCGACGCGCCTACCTCGACTGGGCGGTGGGCACCTTCCGCCTCGCCTCCGCCGGCGCGCGACCCGACACGCAGATCCACACCCACATGACGTACTCGTCGCTGCAGGTGATGACCGAGGCGATCGAGGAGCTCGACGCCGACGTCACCAACATCGTGGCCACCCGCTCGATCGAGTGGGTGCTGGACGCCCTGACCGACCACACCCTGACCCGACAGGTCGCGCCCGGCGTGTACGAGTCGCGCTCGGGGTTCGTGCCGGACATCGACCTGCTGCACGAGCGGCTGCTGCGCGCGGTGGACGCCGTGGGGGTGGAGAGGCTGTGGGCGGTGCCCGACGGCGGGCTCAAGAGCCGCTACACGTGGCAGTTGGAGCCCAGCCTGCGGAACCTGGTGACCGCCGCCCGTCGGATCCGACGGGCGGTTGCCCGGCAGGGGCCGGGGTCTAATAAGATCGGGGCAGAGCAAGTCCCGGGACGCGAGCCCGGGATCGGTAGTTGACGAAAGAGGACGACATCATGGCCGGTCAGACGCTCGAGCACACTGGTGCCGCCATCGTCGAGGAGTACTACCCCGAGTACGCGACGAAGGTCGCGCCCACCTACCCGCTGTACTCGACCGAGATCTACGTCGGGTCCGCGATCATCCTGCTGAGCATGAGCATGCTGGGTCTGCCCATCACCGCCATCGGCTACTACACGCAGGACGCCGGCGTCTCGCTCGGCATGGCGGTCGCCGCGGTCGTGGCCACCACCGTCGTGTTCCTCATCGGCCTGTTCGTGTGCATGTACGGCTTCCGTAAGCACGGCCGCGAGGACTCCCACTGACGCTCGACCCGGTGGTCGCCGCCGGGGGACCCGCGCTCAAGGCGGGTGACCCGGCGACCGACGCCGAGCGGAGGTCCGCCCTCCGTCGCATGAAAATGGTCGCGACGGGGTTCCTCGTCGTGGCCGGGGTGATCTACCTCGTCGCCGAATACGCACTGCACAACGGCGCTCCCTCCTGGGTGGGTTACTTCCGCGCCGCCGCCGAGGCCGGGATGGTCGGCGGCCTGGCCGACTGGTTCGCCGTCACCGCCCTGTTCCGCCACCCCCTGGGCATCCCCATCCCACACACGGCACTCATCCGCCGCAAGAAGGACCAGCTGGGCACCTCGCTCGGCGGGTTCGTGGGGGAGAACTTCCTCGACCCCGAGATGGTCAGCGAGAAGGTCCGCGGTGCCCGCATCCCCGAGCGCGCCGGCGAGTGGCTCGCCGAGACCGACAACCGCGCACTGGCCTCCGACCAGGCCGCCAAGGCCATCCGCTCCGTCCTGGCGGTGCTGCGCGACGAGGACGCGGTCGCGATCATCGAACGCACCATCGTGGCCCGGATCGCCGAGCCCGAGTGGGGTCCGCCCGCCGGCCGCATCCTCGCCGAACTCCTCGACGAGGGCCGCCACCTGCCGTTGCTCGACCTCATGGCCGACCGGGCCCACGAATGGGTCGAGGCGCACCCCGAGACGATCGACCGCTGGGTCCGCGAGAAGGCGCCCACCTGGGCCCCCCAGTTCGTCAACGAACTGCTCTCCGACCGCGCCTACCGCGAGCTGCGCGAGTGGACGTGGCAGATCAAGGTCGACAAGCAGCACGCCGTGCGCCTGGCGCTGATCGGGTTCGTCGAGGACTTCGCCCGCGACCTGCAGCACGACCCGTCCACCATGGCCAAGCTCGAGTCGTTCAAGCACGAGGTCATGAACCGCGAGGAGGTGCGCCGCGCCGCTGGGTCGGCGTGGTCGGCCGCCAAGCGGATGATCGTCGAGGCCACCGAGGACACCTCCTCGACGTTGCGGGTCAAGATCGACGACCTCCTGCGCCGCCTCGCCGAGATGCTCGTCGGTGACGAGAAGATGCGCTCGCGGCTCGACGACTACATGACCCGCACGGCGCGCTACGTCGCGGAGAACTACGCCGGCGAGGTCACCTCGATCATCTCCGACACCGTCGAACGCTGGGACGCCGACGAGGCCTCCGACAAGATCGAGCTGCTCGCCGGCAAGGACCTGCAGTTCATCCGCATCAACGGCACGGTCGTGGGGGCCCTGGCCGGGCTCGCGATCCACGCGGCCACCGAGCTGCTCTTCTGATCTCCCGGCGGCCCGCCCGCCCCGTCGTGTGACCCATCCCACAGGATCGTCGTACACATAGCGCTTGCTGGAGTTAGCACTCGTTGCTAGCGTTGGGGACAGCCGAGGAGAGACGAACGGTCTGGCCGCAACGGCGGAGGGAGGTGACTCCATGGCCGCACACGATGGTGCTGAACGCGGCGGACCCGCGCACGACGTCACGGGATCCGGCGTACCGGCAGACGAGCCGACAGCAGCAACCCTCGCCCGCCGTAACAAGCCGACGGGTGAGGTGCCGCGCCACACGGATGTCACCGCGCTCGTCGACGGTGACCGGCGTTCGTCCGAATCGCAGGACCTCGGGTCGTTCATCCGCGCCCAGCGGGAGGCCGCCCAGGTGTCCATCCGGCAGCTCGCGGAGCGTGCCGGCGTCTCCAACCCGTATCTGAGCCAGATCGAACGCGGGCTGCGCAAGCCGTCCGCCGAGGTCCTGGGTCAGATCGCCCGAGGTCTGAGGCTGTCCGCGGAGGTGCTCTACGCCCGCGCCGGGATCCTCGAACTCAAGCAGGGGAGCCCGGTGAGGGACGCGATCCTCACCGCCCCGGACCTCACAGAGCGACAAAGGGAGGTGCTCGTGGAGATCTACGAGTCGTTCCTGGCGAACAATGCGACCGCAGCCGACCAGGTCGTCGACGTCCCCTGATCCGGGACCTGCCGACGGCGGCCCGCCGGGCCACGTGACACCGCAGATGAGAACACCGCACGACACGAACGAGGAGTCGACATGAGCAAGAAGACCACCGGCAAGAAGTCCACGTCCAAGGCCGAAGAGACCGGCGCCGACGCCTCCCGGGAACCCGCCGTCGGCGGCCCGCTCGGCCAGGCGATCGCCGCCGTGCGGACGCCGGTCTACGCCTACGTCGGGGCCAACGACCTCGCGATCCAGGCGGTCTCCGGGCTCGTGAACGACCTGCGCCGCCGCGCCGAGGACGCCGTCTCCGACGCGCAGTCCAAGGTCACCGAGCGCGTCTCCGACGTCCAGAACCGCATCACCGAGCGCGTGACCGGTGCCCAGGAGCGCGTCAGCGAGGTGCCCGAGCGCGTCCAGTCGCTGCCCGCGGAGGTCGAGGAGCTCGTCAACCGCTTCCGCCCCGAGGAGCTGCGCAAGATCGCCGACGCGTATGTGCAGGTGGCCGCCGGCATCTACGGCGGACTCGCCGCCCGCGGCGAGGACGTCGTGAGCCGACTCCGTGAGGAGAACCCGCAGCTCGAGGCCGGACTCGCCCGCGTCAACGAGCAGGTCGCCCGCGCCGCCGGAGCGGTCGAGGAGCAGCGCGAGCTGGGCGAGGAGGCCCTCGGCACGGTCGCGCGCCAGACCCGGTCGATCGGCGTGAAGGCCGCCGGACGCGTCTCCAAGGCCGCCCGCCAGGCCGCCGAGTCCGCCGGTGACGCC
>NZ_KV823964.1:0-3335 GCF_001815995.1 Dietzia sp. HMSC21D01
CCCGCCGCCGTGACGTCCTCCTCCGCCGCACCGGGTGCCACGACGATGAGGACCGGCCGGCCGTCGAGCCGACCGTCCAGGACGGCCGGTGTCAGGTCCGCCGCCAGGCCGTCCAGCCGGTCGACCGCCCTGCGCTCGGCGGCGAGGTCGTCCTGCGCCGCCTCGAGCCGCGCCGCCGTGGTCTCCTCGCGGTCGACGACCGCGTCCCGGATCGACGTCGCGACGGACGTGGATCCGAGGACGACCCCCACCGCGAGGGCGAGGAAGACGGCCACCAGCGTCAGGACGTGGCGGCGCATCGAGATCAACGGACGAGCCCCTGGACCCACAGCGCGAACGAGTTCCAGGTCTCGATGGCCCAGAGCAGGAGGTCCTGAGCGGCGTCGCGGGCCACCACGACGGCGGCGACCGCGACCAGGGCGGCGAGCACGATCAGCGCGAGACCGATCCCCGAGCCGCGGGAGCGGTAGAGGGTGGCGCAGGCGCAGGCGTGCACGAGCCGCGAGGAGACGGTCGTGTCGACCATGGTCGACGACGGCGCGGAGGCCGGGCGGAAGGCGTTCTCCAGGCCCCGGTCGTCGCCCGTGATCACGATCATCTCCGCCCCGCCGTGGTAGGCCAGCAGCAGCGCCATGTCCCGCGCCGTCGCGGCGGCCGGGAACGTCGTGGCACCGACCCCGAGCTCGGTGATCTTCTCCAGCCCCTCGGCTCTGCCGTCACGATCCGCCGGCACGACGAGGACGGCGCCGTCGGAGAGGACCTCGTCCGGGACCTCGGTGGGGGTGGCGACGACGACGTCGGCCGTCAACCGGGCCGAGCGCAGCAGCTCGGCACCCCCGTCGACGCCCACGAGGAGCGGGCGGTACTCGCGGATGAACGGCTTGAGCTCGGCCAGCTGGGCACGCGAGGACGCGTCGCCCGTGACCACCACGACGTGACGGTCGGTGAACTCGACATCGATCTCCGGCAGCCCCTCGCCGTCGAGCAGGAGTGGATGCTCGAGGCTGAGGAACTCGGTCGCGTTGGCCAGGTGCGCCAGCGCCGACTCGACGTAGTTCTTCTCCGCACTGTCGACCTCGGCGAGCAGGGTCGCGGAGTCGACCTCGCGGCCACCGGCGATCTCGTCCTCGGACTTGACGGAGTAGACGACCCCGTCGTCGATGCGGATCCGGGTCCCGTCGGCGACATCGGCCAGGTCGGCGTCCTCGATGACGGGCACCGTCGAGGCGGCCAGGGTGCGGAAGGCCGCCCGGGGCAGCATCTCCTCACCCGCGGCGGGGACGTGCACCACGGCCCCCACCTCCGCCTCGACGAGTGCGCGGGCGGTCTCCGCCGTTGTGCGGTTGAGGTCGAGGACGGCGATGTCCTTGGCGCCGAGCCTCTTCGGCACCGGAGTCCCCGGCTCGATCCGGCGCACGGTGCCCACGACACCGGCGAGGTCCTGGGAGTGACGATTGAGCAGACCCGGCATCTTCATGTGCATGAGTATCACGCGTGTGATTCGAGTGACGAGGGAGGCCACCCCGGCGTGTCGCCTTAACGGTCGATCTCAGCTTGAGACTTTTCGTACTGGGCCTTCTCCAGCAGCTCCCTCGCGTGGGCGAGTCCGGTATCGGTGTCCTCGAGTCCCGCGAGCATCCGTGCCAGTTCGGTTACGCGGTCGGCGTCCGCGACCGCCGTGACCCCGGAGACGACGACACCGGAACTCCCGGTGTCGGCGCCCGCGGGGTCGGCGTCCTTGTGAACGACCAGGTGGGTATCGGCGTAGGCCGCGACCTGCGCGAGGTGGGTGACGGCGATGACCTGGTGGGTCCGCGCCAGGCGGGCCAGTCGCTTGCCGATGCTCAACGCGGCCCGGCCTCCGACGCCGGCGTCGACCTCGTCGAACACCAGCGTGCCCCCGCCCGAGCGTTCGGCCAGGACCACTTCGAGCGCGAGCATGACCCTCGACAGCTCGCCGCCTGACGCGCCCTTGCCGAGAGGCACCGGCCCCGAGGGCCCGTCGAGCGCCAGTTCGACGTCGTCGAGCCCGCTCTCGGTGGCGCCGTCGAGCCCGTCCCCCGACGGGGTGACGCGGACGGTGAGGCGGGCGCCACCCATCGACAACTCGGCGAGCTCGGCCGTCACCCGGGCGGCGAGGTCCTCCCCCGCCGCGCGCCGGACGGCGGTCAGCGCGGCGCCGCGTTCGCACAGTTCCGCCGCGAGCCGCTCCACCGTGGCGCGCAGCTCGGCGACGGCGGTCTCGGAGGTGTCGACCTCCCCCAGTCGGGTCCGGGCTCTGGCGGCCCAGGCGATGACGTCGTCGACGTCCGTACCGTACTTGCGCGTCAGCGCGCGGAGATCGTGTCGTCTCTCCATCGCCGAATCCAGGTCGGCGGAGTCGACGGGCAGCTCGGCGAGGTACAGGCCGAGCTCGGTGGCCGCGTCCCCGAGCGCGGCGACGGCCTGTCCGATGCTCGTGGCGATGGGGTCGAGCGCAGGGTCCCCGGCGCCTGCCAGCCGCTGCCGCAGCTGGTCGAGCACACCCACCATCGGCTCAGTGGTCTCGCCGTCACCGGTGAGCGCCTCGTGGGCCCGCCCGGCCACCTCGCGTAGCTCCTCGGAATCGGTCAGGCGGCGGATGAGCGCATCGAGTTCGGCCTCCTCGCCAGGCTGTGGGTCGAGGGAGTCGATCTCCTCGAGCCCCATGCGCAGCAGGTCCGCCTCGCGGGCGAGCTCGCGGGCCCTACCGGTGCGCTCGGCCAGTGAGCGTTCGGCCTGACGCCACCGCCTGTAGGTCTCGCGGTACGCCTCGAGCGCGGCGCGGGCGTCGTCACCGCCGTGCGCGTCGACGGCGTCGCGCTGCCGGTCCGGGCGCAGCAGACGGAGTTGGTCGTTCTGTCCGTGTACGGCGAGGACCGGCGCGCAGAAGCGGGCGAGGGTGCCGGCAGGGACGGAACGACCGCCGAGCCGGGCGCGCGAGCGACCGTCCGCGCCGACCCGTCGGGCGGCTATCACGCTGCCGTCCTCGTCGAGGTCGACGTCGGTGTCCTCGAGGAGGTCGTCGAGATCCCGGCGATCGGCCGGGTCCATCGTGGCGGTCGCGGACAGGTCGAAGCGCCCCTCGACGACCGCCTTGTCCGTTCCCCGGCGCACACGGCCGGGGTCGGCGCGACCCCCGGCCAGCAGCCTCAGACCGGTGACGACCATCGTCTTGCCCGCGCCCGTCTCTCCGGTGAGGACGGACAGTCCTGGCGAGAAGTCGGCGACGGCCTCGTCGATGACGCCGAGGCCGCTGATCCGGAGTTCCGTGAGCACGCACCCACCCTAGGAGCGTGGGTCAGTAACACGCCAGT
>NZ_KV823965.1:0-10084 GCF_001815995.1 Dietzia sp. HMSC21D01
TCGGCGCGCGTGACGCGCTCGAGACCCACGCCGCGCACCTGCCCGCGGCGGGCGGTGCCCACCTGCGCTCGGGAGAGGAGATGGCCGACCTGTTCGACCGGTGGCCCGACGCCGTCGCCGGGGCCGACAGGCTGGGTCGGGAGTGCGCGTTCGACCTGCGACTCATCGCTCCGCAGCTGCCGCCGTTCGATGTCCCCGAGGGACACACCGAGGACACCATGCTCGCCGAGCTCGCCTACGCCGGTGCCGCCCGCCGCTACGGCACCCGCGAGGAGATGCCGGAGGCGTACGCGCAGATCGACCGCGAGCTGAAGGTGATCGCCGAGCTGGGTTTCCCCGGGTACTTCCTCGTGGTCCACGACATCGTCGAGTTCTGCCGCCGCGAGGGCATCCTCTGCCAGGGCCGGGGCTCGGCCGCCAACTCGGCGGTCTGCTACTCCCTGGGCATCACCAACGTCGACCCGGTGCGCGCCCAACTCCTCTTCGAGCGGTTCCTGGCGCCCGAGCGCGACGGCCCGCCCGACATCGACGTGGACATCGAGTCCGGTCGTCGGGAGGAGGCCATCCAGTACGTCTACTCCCGGTACGGCCGGGACTACGCCGCCCAGGTGGCCAACGTCATCACCTACCGAGGACGCTCGGCGGTGCGGGACGTGGCCCGGGCGCTCGGGTACTCCCCGGGACAGCAGGACGCCTGGTCCAAGAGCGTCGACCGGTGGTCGGGGCTGAAGAACCACGAGCGGGAGGCCACCGAGCACACCGTCCCGCCCGACGTGCTCGCGCTGGCACGACAGCTCGTCGGCCTGCCCCGACACCTGGGCATCCACTCCGGCGGCATGGTGATCTGTGACCGCCCGGTGGCCGACGTGGTGCCCGTCGAATGGGCGCGGATGCCGGGCCGGACGGTGCTGCAGTGGGACAAGGACGACTGCGCGGCGGTCGGACTGGTCAAGTTCGACATGCTGGGTCTGGGCATGCTCACCGCACTCCACCACGCCATCGACCTGGCGGCCGAACACAAGGACCTCGACGTGGACCTGGCCAAGCTCGATCTCGCGGACCCACAGGTCTACGAGATGCTGTGCCGCGGCGACTCCGTGGGCGTGTTCCAGGTGGAGTCCCGGGCCCAGATGGCCACCCTGCCCCGGCTGCGACCGCGGACGTTCTACGACCTCGTGGTGGAGGTCGCCCTCATCCGCCCGGGCCCCATCCAGGGCGGTTCCGTCCACCCCTACATCCGCCGACGCAACGGGCGGGAGAAGGTGGAGTTCGATCATCCCGCCCTGGAAGAGGTACTGGGACGGACGTTGGGGATCCCGCTGTTCCAGGAGCAGCTCATGCAGATCGCCACGGTGATCGCCGGCTTCACCGGCGCGGAGGCCGACCAGCTGCGCCGGGCGATGGGGGCCAAGCGGTCACCGGAACGGATGGCGCGGCTGAAGGAGCGGTTCTTCGCGGGCATGCGCGAACTGCACGGCATCGGCACCAGCCCGCCGGGGACCCCGTACACCGGCCCGGAGGTGGGGGAGCGGATCTGGGAGAAGATGTGCGCCTTCGCCAACTATGGCTTCCCCGAGAGCCACTCCCAGTCCTTCGCCGCGATCGTCTACTACTCCGCGTGGTTCAAATGCCACCACCCGGCGATCTTCTGCGCCGCCCTGCTGCGCAGCCAGCCCATGGGCTTCTACTCACCCCAGTCGCTGGTGGCCGACGCCCGCAGACACGGCGTCACCGTGCACCGGCCGTGCGTCAACCGCTCGCTCGGCGGCGCCACATGCGAGAACGACGGCACCGAGGTTCGCCTCGGCCTGGAGTCCGTGCGGGCGATCGGGGAGGACCTGGCCACCGCGATCGCCGACGAGCGCGACAGTCACGGCCCCTACACCTCCGCGGCCGACCTCGCCGGGCGCACCGGACTGTCCGTCCGGCAGATGGAGGCACTGGCCACCGCCGGTGCGCTCGACTCGCTCGGCACGGGAGGACGCCGGGCGGCCCTGTGGTCGGCGGCCACCGCGGCCCGTGAGAAGCCCGGCATGCTGCCCGGGCTCAGCCAGGTCGACGCTCCCGCCCTCCCCGGGATGAGCCTCCTCGAACTGACCTCCGCGGACCTCGCCGCCACCGGCATCAGCCCGGAGGAGTACCCGACCGTCCACGCCCGGCCGTGGCTCGACTCCCAGGGGGTGTGCACCACCGCCGGACTCGCGCACGTCCCCGACGGCAGCCGCATCCGGGTCGCCGGGGCGGTCACCCACCGACAGCGGCCCGCCACCGCGGAGGGCGTGACCTTCCTCAGCCTCGAGGATGAGACCGGCATGACCAACATCGTCTGCTCGGTCGGGCTGTGGGCGCGCTACCGGCCGATCGTCTCATCGGCCCCGGCGCTCATCGTTCGCGGCACCGTGGAGAACCGCTCGGGCGCGGTCAGCGTGGTGGCGGACAAGATCGAACGACTCCACCTGGGCATGGCCATCGGACGCAGCAGGGACTTCCGGTGACCACCCGGGGCGGCGACAGAGGGGCCCGCCGAGGGGCGGTGTCAGGCGGCCCGCACCGAGGCGATCGCGCGGACGCTGGCGACCGCACACACCACCCAGATGACGATGAGCACCGCCACCGTCAGCAGGCTCGCCGCATGCCATCCGAGGTAATGAGCGCCCAGGCCGCAGGTCGACAACGGATAGGTCATCGCCCACCACCCCGGGGTGAACGGCATCCGGGCCAGGAATCCCCGCACCGTCGTCAGAACCGCGAACGCGCCAAGTCCCGCACCGGCGACCAGCACGGTGGCCCCGTACACCCGGGCCACACCCGCCAGTGCCGGACCCGAGAGCACCTGGGCCGCCGCCGTGGACTGTCCCACGATCCCCAGCGGAATCCACGTCGAGGTCGACAGCACCACCGGCACCGGCGTGCGGAACCACGCATGGTGGTACGCCATCACGATCACCGCGCTCCCCAGCGCCAGGGCCAGCACGAAGCAGAACACGCACGCCGCCGACAACAGGACCCTGGCGACATCCGACTCGAACTGCCGGGCGATCACGCCACCCGCCGTCGCCGAGACCATCGGCGGCACCATCGGCAACGCCCACGTGGGGAGCGGATGGTCGGGTCGCGTAGCGAACAGCCACACCGCGAACCCCACCGCCGTGGCCAGGCCGAGCACCGTGCCCGCGGCCCACAACGCCACATCCACGCCGAAGGCGATCCACGCCAGCGTCGGCGCATGGGCGTCCACCACGACGAACGAGGCGGACCCCACCGCGAGCAGTCCCATCGAGACCATGCCCCACAGCGGGAGCATCGCCGCGTCCCGCACAGACGACGTCCACATGTCCGGATCGCGCGCCACCGACCTGGCGAACCCCGCGCCCAGCCCGACCAAGAGGACCCATCCCGCGACAAGCATGATCACCGCTGCCGGGGAGAAACCGGGCACCCGCACCGAGTGCGTCTGCAGAAGCGTGGCCAGGCCACCGGTTCCCATCACCGCGCCGAACCACGCCGGCCCCGGGCCGGGAACAGCGGACGCCGCAGGTCCTCGTCCTGCTCCGGAGGTCTCGGTCACCAGGACACTATGCCCCCGGCCGCCCACGCGCGAAGAACCGGGGGGTGGAGGGCGCGGACCATGCGCGGATACCGCGGCGGCAGGTGGGGCGACGCCGTACCTTCGGGGCATGAGCGTCCCCTCCGCCGACCGTCATCCCGCCGCGGCACTCGACGACCTCCGTACCCGTCTCGACCACTCACACCTCATCACCGACCCCGACGTCCTGCAGAGCTACCGGCAGGACTGGGCCAAGGCCCCCGACCCCGGTACGCCCCTCGCCGTGGTGCGCGCACGCACCACCGAGGACGTCCAGGAGGTCATGCGCTGGGCGAGCACCCACTCCGTCCCGGTCGTCCCGCGCGGCGCGGGATCCGGGCTGTCCGGCGGCGCCACCGCAGTGGACGGCGGGATAGTCCTGTCCACGGAACTCATGCGCGACCTCCACGTCGACCCTGTCACCCGTACGGCCACCGTCCAGCCGGGGTTGTACAACGCCGAGGTCAAGCAGGCCGTCGCCGAACACGGCCTCTGGTACCCGCCGGACCCGTCCTCCTACGAGATCTGCTCGATCGGCGGCAACATAGCGACCAACGCCGGCGGACTGTGCTGCGTGAAGTACGGCGTCACCACCGACTACGTCCTCGGGATGACGGTCGTCCTGGCAGACGGCACCGCCGTCCGACTCGGCGGACCGCGGCTCAAGGACACCGCCGGGCTGAGCCTGACGAAGCTGTTCGTCGGCAGCGAGGGGACGTTGGGTGTCGTCACCGAGATCATCCTGCGGCTGATCCCCGCCCAGCCACCGCGGTCGACGGTGGTGGGGATCTTCCCCGACGTCGTCGCCTGCAGCGAGGCGGTCCTGGCCATCACCCGCCGAATCCGCCCCGCGATGCTCGAGTTCATGGACACCGTCAGCATCCGCGCCGTCGAGGCGGACCTGCGGATGGGCCTCGACACCGACGCCGGCGCGATGCTTCTCGCGCAGTCCGACCTGACCGGGCCCGACCGCGCGGACGAGACCGAGTTCATGGCCGAGGCCTTCCGCACCCACGGCGCCACCGAGGTCTTCGCCACCGACGACCCCGACGAGGGCGAACAGTTCACCATGGCGCGCCGGGCCGCGTTCACGAGCCTGGGCAAGGTCGGGACCCTGCTCCTCGAGGACGTCGGCGTGCCGCTGCCCTCGCTGCCCCGGCTCGTCGCGGGAATCGAGGAGATCTCCGCGCGCCGAGACGTCCCGATCGCCCTCGTCGCCCACGCCGGTGACGGGAACACCCACCCCATCATCGTCCTCACCGACGACGACCCGGACCGCGCCGACCGGGCCCGCCTCGCGTTCGGCGAGGTGATGGACCTCGCGATCGGGATGGGCGGGACGATCACGGGGGAGCACGGCGTCGGACGCCTCAAGGCTCCCTGGCTGCCCGCGCAGCTGGGCGATGACGTCATGGCCCTGACCCGGCGCATCAAGAACGCGCTCGACCCGCAGGGGATCCTCAACCCCGGCACGATGCTGTAGCGGCCGTCACCGGGCCGGAATCAGGCCGGATCCCGGGGATTTCCCCGATGCGCGGTCGCGCCCGGCCGACGAGCACCCACCTCATGGTCACCGACCGATTCTGCGAGTGACCGCGGGGGAGCGGGGCGGACGCGGCCCTCGTCGTCGTCGCCCCGCTCGCCGAACGGGGTGCCCGACGTCAGTCGTCGACGCGGACCCGCACCGCCGCGGCCACCGGCGTGCCCACCTGCACGACCCGGCCCGCCAACGACACCGAGATGATCCCCAACTCGACCTGCCGGGAGACCACCTCCACGGGCGAATCGGGGCGCAGGCCGATCTCGGCGAGGTGGCGCAGGACGGCGTTGTCACGGTCGGAGACCCGCGTCACCACACCCGTAGAACCCTCGTCGACATGATCCAACGGGGTGTCGCCGAGCGGGTCGAGGTGGCCGTCGCGGGTGGGGATGGGATCACCGTGGGGATCGCGGCGCGGGTGGTCGAGGAACACGTCGAGGGCGTCGACGAACCGGTCCGAGACCACGTGCTCCAGCGCGTCGGCCTCGGCGTGCACCTCGTCCCACGGGTACTCCAGGCACCGGGAGAGGAAGGTCTCGATGATCCGGTGCCGCCGCACCATCGCCACCGCGAACGACCGACCCGCCTCCGTGAGCACCACCGGCGCGTACGGCCGGTGCTCGGCCAGGCCCATCGTGACCAGCTTGCGGACGCCCTCGCTCACGGATGAGGGCGACGCGCCGAGACGCTCGGCCAGCGCGCTCGAGGTCACCGGGTCGCCGCCGGCGCCGAGCGCGTGCACGGCCATGAGGTAGGCCTGGATCGTCGGGGTGAGGTCGGCGAGGGCTCTCGGCGGGTCGACGGTCATGTGACCATCATCCCCGATCGTCGCCCGCGGGCGCTCGCCACCGCCCGCGGGATCACCCCGCGCCTGGGCGCGAGCAACTGCGCCGTCGCGAAGATGACCGCCTGGGTGAGGACCACGACCGGACCGGGCGGGAGGTCGGCGTAGTAGCCGAGGTACAGGCCGGTGACACCGCCGATCAGGGCGACGACGACGGCGAGGATCATCGTCCCCCGCATCGTGTCCGCCACCAACTGGGCGGTCGCGCCCGGGATGATGAGCGTCGCCACGACCAGGATCACACCCACGGACTGCACCCCGGCGACCGTCGCGGTGGCCAGCGTCGCCAGCAGCAGGGCGGTGAGCGCCCGGGTGCGCAGCCCCAGGGTGTGGGCGTGGAGCCGGTCGAACGCCAGCAGGATCAGGTCGCGCCGGAACGTCAGCAGCACGATCACCGTGAAGGCGGCCACGACGAGCACCTGCACGAGGTCGGAGTCGCGGACGCCGAGCACGGAACCGAACAGGATCGAGTGCAGGTCCTGCTGGGTGGGGAACCGGGCGATCAGCACGAGACCGAACGAGAACAGGGCCGTGAACACGATGCCCATCGCGGCGTCCGGCCGCACCGTCCCGCTCTCGCGGACCGCGCCGATCAGCCACACGGCGACGAGGGCGGCGACGAGGGCGCCGACCGCGAACGGGATGCCGGTCAGCGCCGCGATCACCACTCCCGGCAGGACCGCGTGCGACACGGCGTCGCCCATGAGCGACCAGCCCATGTGGACCAGCCAGCAGCTCAGCAGTGCGCCGGCGACCCCGGAGGCCGTCACCACGAGCAGCGCGCGGCGCATGAACTCGTACGACATCGGTTCGGTGAGGAGTTCGATCACGAGACGGCCCGATCGGTGACAGGGGACGCGGCGGCGCCCCGGGCGGAGTCGGCGGCCCCGGGGAGGCGGGCCCCGAGCAGGGTCGACAGGACATGCGGCGTCGTGGTCTCGGCGACCGGGCCGTGGGCGACCAGGCGGCCGTTGAGCAGGGCCACCGAATCGGCGAGCCGCTCGACCGTGCCCAGGTGGTGGGTGGAGACCAGCGCGGTGCGGCCGCCGGCGGTGAGCTCGCGCAGGACGTCGATGTAGACCTCCTCGCTGCCGGCGTCCATCCCGTTGAACGGCTCGTCGAGCAGGAGCAGGTCGGCTTCCTGGGCCAGGCAGCGCGCCAACATGACCCGGCGACGCTGGCCGCCCGAGAGCTCGCCGATGCGACGCGCCGCGAGCCCGGACAGGCACACCCTCTCGAGGGCGTCCGCCACGGCGGCGCGGTCCCGTCCCGACGGCCGACGCCACGGCCCGGTGAAGTGCCGACGGCCCTGCATGACGACCTCGGCGGCCGTGACGGGGAAATGCTCGTCGATGCCGTCGGCCTGCGGCACCGCCGCGACTCGTCCGCTGCGCAGCGCGCCGCGGACGGACGTGCCGAGGAGGCGGACGGAGCCCGCCGTGGGGGTGACCAGGCCGAGCAGCGCCTGCAGGAGAGTCGACTTGCCGGAGCCGTTGGGGCCGAGCAGGACGGTGATCTCCCCCCGCGGCGCGGACAGCGAGACCGCGTCGAGGGCCCGGACCTGTCCCCGGTCGACGGTGAGGTCGGAGACGACGACGGCGGGCGGGCCGGTGTCCGGGGAGAAGGGCAGTGGCCGATCGGTCATGAGGTCAGCTCCCGGGTGATGGTCTCGAGGTCGTGGTCGAGGAGGTCGAGATAGGTGGGCACGGGCCCGGTGGGGCCGGAAAGGGAGTCGACGTACAGCAGGCCCGCCAGGCGGCTGCCGGTCTCGGCGGCGACCTGCTCCATGGCGGCGTCGGAGACCGTCGACTCGCAGAACACGGCGGGGATCTCCCGCTCGCGGATCCGGTCGATCAACGCGGTGACCTGCCGGGGCAGGCCCTGGTTCTCGCTGTTGACCGGCCACAGGTACAGCTCCTCCAGCCCGAGGTCGCGGGCCAGGTAGGAGAACGCACCCTCGCAGGTGACGAGCACGCGGCGGTCCTCGGGCACCGATGCCACCGCCTCGCGGGCGCGGACCGCCATCGCCTCCAGGTCGGCGACGTAGTCCTCGGCGCGGGCGCGGTACTCCGCCGCACCGTCCGGATCGAGGGCGGCGAGGGCGTCGGCGATCGCGCGGACGTAGCGTGCGCCCTCGACCGGCGACATCCACGCGTGGGGATTGGGCCGGCCGGTGTAGTTGCCCGCCCGGATGGGCAGGGGCTCGACCCCGTCCGTGGTGACGAGGTGGGCGGCGTCGGTCCCGTCGATGAACCGCAGGAGCCAGTCGTCCATCCCCAGCCCGTTGCTCACCACGAGGTCCGCGCCCTCGACCCGCTTGAGGTCCTCTACGGTCGGCTCGTACTGGTGCACGTCGGCGCCCGGCGTGGTGACGGACTCGACCACCACGCGGTCGCCGCCGACGCGTCCGACCATGTCGGCCAGGATCGTGAACGTCGTCGCCACCACCACCCGGTCCCCGGACGCGTCGGACCTCTGGCGGTCGTCGACGTCCGCCGGCCCGGTGACGCCGACCGCGCACCCGGACAGCAGCGCGAGCGCAGTGGTGAGCGCTGTTGCGGCTGCCCGACGAGGGGCGGCGCTACGGGTGGCAGCGCCTCCGAGTTTCGTCATACCGAAACTTTAAATCAATCGGCCGGAAAATCCATACCGCCCCGGTAGTCCTGCTGGCGCCATGCCTCGTAGACCGCCACCGCGGCGGCGTTGGACAGGTTCATCGACCGCCGCCCGGGCAGCATCGGTATCCGCACCCGCGCCGTCACGCGCGGATCGGCGAGGACGTCCTCGGCCAGGCCGGTGGGCTCGGGGCCGAAGAGCAGGACGTCACCGGGGGCGAACCGTACCTGCGGCAGCGCGAGGTCGGCCCGGGCGGAGAAGGCCCACACCCGTGCCGGCAGGAGCCGGGCGTACGCCGCCTCGAGGTCCTCGTGGACCTCGACGTGCGCCAGGTCGTGATAGTCCAGCCCGGCCCGCCGCAGGTGCGGCTCCGACAGGTCGAAACCCAGCGGGCCCGCCAGGTGTAGCTCGCACCCCGCGCCGGCGGCCATGCGGATCGCGTTGCCGGTGTTGGGTGGGATACACGGACGGTCGAACAACACACGCACACCCACACCGGTCATGGGGGCCATTCTCGCAGCGCCCCGACAACGGGCGCGCCCCGGAGTGGGATACTGGTGCGCGTGACCGCGATCAAGCTGGACGGCAAACTCACCCGCGACGAGATCGTCGCCGACCTCACCCGGCGCGTGTCCGCGCTGCGGGAGAAGGGGATCCCCCCGGGGCTCGGCACGGTCCTGGTGGGGGACGATCCCGGCAGCCACTCCTACGTCAAGATGAAGCACCGCGACTGCGAGCAGGTCGGCATTGCCTCCATCCGACGCGATCTGCCCGCCGACACCAGCCAGGCCGAACTCGAGGCCGTGATCGACGAGCTCAACGATGATCCCGCGTGCACCGGGTACATCGTGCAGCTGCCGCTGCCCAAGCACCTCGACGAGAACGCGATCCTCGAGCGCATCGACCCGGCCAAGGATGCCGACGGACTGCACCCCGTCAACCTCGGCAAGCTCGTGCTGGGCGAGCCCGCCCCGCTGCCGTGCACCCCCAACGGGTGCATCCACCTGCTGCGCCGGTTCGGGGTGGAGCTCGATGGCGCACACGTCGTGGTGGTCGGCCGCGGCGTCACCGTCGGTCGCCCGATCGGTCTCATGCTCACGCGGCGTAGCGAGAACGCCACCGTGACCCTGTGCCACACCGGCACGCGTGACCTGGCGGCGGAGACCCGGCGAGCTGACGTCATCGTCGCCGCCGCGGGCGTGGCTCACATGCTCACCCCGGACATGGTCAAGCCCGGCGCCGCGGTGCTGGACGTGGGGGTCTCCCGCCTCGACGGCAAGCTGGCCGGTGACGTGCACCCGGACGTGTGGGAGGTCGCCGGGGCGATCTCGCCCAACCCGGGCGGCGTCGGCCCGCTCACCCGCGCGTTCCTGCTGAGCAACGTGGTCGAGCGCTGCGAGCGGCTCGACGCCGACACCTGACGGCTCCCGTGACACACCCCGCTCCCGACCGCGCCCGGCACCGGGCCACCGACGCCCGGCCCCGCCGGACGCGCCCC
>NZ_KV823966.1:0-1001 GCF_001815995.1 Dietzia sp. HMSC21D01
GGCGGTTGAGGTCGTCGCGGGTGTACTTCCAGCCGAACGGTTCGGCGCTTCGGTTGTAGCGATCCTGGAACGCGAGGATGCGTGCGGCGAGATCGTCGAGGTCTGCGAAGTCGCCGGTGGCGATGGCTTTGCGCTGCAGGATCGAGAAGTAGATTTCGACCTGGTTGAGCCACGAGGCGTGCACCGGAAGGTGCACCAGGACCGCGTTGGGAAACGCATGACGCATCCGGTCTTTCGAGGCCTGACCTGCGTGGGATGAGCCGTTGTCGACGACCCAGAACACTCGCTTCGCGGATGCGTATGGCTCTTGGGTCATCACCTGCTCGACCAGTTCGGTGAACGGGGCGATCCCTGTCTTGGGTGCGGTCATCCCCATCACGCGGGCCTGGTGGACGTCGTAGGCGGCGAAGTAGGCCAACGTCCCACCGCGGCGGTACTCGAACTCCACGCGCCGCGGCTGACCGGGCCTGGCGGGAGTCTCGGCGTGACGGCGTTTGAGGGCTTGGAGCTGTGATTTTTCGTCCGCACTGATGACGTACTCATCGTCGCCGAGAGCAACGCCGTTCCAGCGCCGGTGGTACAGGTCCAGCACCCGGGCGGCCTTGACGGCGAAGTCGGGGTCGCGGGGAAAAATCCACGACCGGTGCTGCCACGGCTTGATCGCATCTGCGGCCAGCCAGCGCCCGATCGTCGCCGACGCCACGGGGCGCACCAGCCCTGTGGCCACGGCGTGGGCTCTCAACTCGGCGGCCGACCATCTGGTCAGTGGCAGACCGTGGTCAGCCGGGCGCGTACACGCCAACGCTTTGACCTGGGCGACCTCGACGGGGGTGAACACTCGCGGTCGTCCCGAGCGGGGCCGATCTTTGAGACCCTCCAGGCGCTCGGTGCAGAACCGATGCCGCCACTGGCGCACCGTGTCTTCGCACACCCCGACCTCGCGGGCGATCGCAGCGTTGGCATCACCGGCAGCGGCCGCCAGGACGATCCGGGCTCGCAGT
>NZ_KV823967.1:0-9113 GCF_001815995.1 Dietzia sp. HMSC21D01
GCCCGGCGGGCGCGGCCGGGCTGCTGGTGCGTCTGTTCGTGCTGGGTGATCCGCTGCCGACGTCCGCGGTGGCGGACGCGCTCCCCGGCGTCGAGCCGCGCGCGGGCGTGGACGTCGGCCTGTGGGAGCCGGTCGACGACGGTGCGGCACTGCGCGCGGTGGTCGACCTGCGTCCGGTGGACACCGGCCACGGGACGCGGTGGGTGTTCTCGGACCCCGACGGGTCGATGGTGCGCACCGTCACCCGACCGGACCACGTGCTGGGGGTCGGCCAGGCCACGCTCTCGCTACTGCGGGTCACGCCCACCTCGCCGGCTGGAACGGTTCTGGACGTGGGGACCGGGTGCGGCATCCAGATGGTCCACGCGTTGGGTACCGCCGACTCCGCCACCGGGACCGACATCACGCCGCGGTGCCTCGACCTGGCCGCCGCGACGCTGGCGATCAACGACCGGCGGGCCGAACTCCTGCAGGGCTCGTGGTTCGAGCCGGTCGCCGGCCGCCGGTTCGACCGGATCGTCGCCAATCCCCCGTTCGTGGTGGGTCCGCCGGAGACCGGCCATTCGTACCGCGAGTCGGGCCTGGCGCTCGACGGTGCGAGTCGGACGGTGGTCTCCGGCGCCCCCGAGCATCTGGCGGACGGCGGGACGGCCGTCATGTTGGCGTCCTGGGTGGAGCGCGAGGACACCGATTGGCGGACTCGGGTGGCGTCCTGGGTGCCGTCCGAGGGCGTGGACGCCTGGATCCTCCGCCGCGACGTCTCCGAGCCGGGGCTGTACGTGTGGACGTGGCTCACGGACGAGGGCATGGACCCACGGGACGAGACCACGTGGCGTGCGGCGGACCGCTGGCTGGACCACTTCGAGGCCGAGGACGTCGCCGGGGTCGGCTTCGGCTACGTGTATCTGCGCCGCGTCGAGGGTCCGTCGTCGGTCCTGTGCGAAGACCTCACCCATCCGTTCGGCGACGGCCTCGGCGACGAGGCGGAAGCGTACTTCGCGCGCATCGCGTGGTTACGCGAGGCCGCCGGGCACCACGGCGGGCAGGACCGTGCCCTGGACGCGACCGTGTTCACGGTCTCCCCCGACGTCCACCTGCACGTCTCAGAGTCCCTCGCGCCGACCGACCCCGAGGAGGTGGACGCGCCGGGAGTGTCGACCGTGGTGGTGGAGCGCGTGACCGGCGCCCGCTGGCGCCACGAGATCGACCCCCTCACCGCGGCGGTGCTGAGGGGCGCCCGGACGGCCGCGCTGCCGTTGGAGGACCTGGTGGTGCTCGCCGCGGCCGGTGCCGGTGAGGATCCGGACGAATTGGCCGCGCCCGTCCGACGGGTGGTCGCGGACCTGTTCGTGCACGGGTTCGTCGTTCCGGTCGGTGTACCGGGGCTCCTGCCGCCGGGGGCCGTCGCCACCGCGCCCGGGGGGCTGCGGGGGTGAGGGCGGTCATCTCGCGCGTCACCGAGGCGTCGGTGACGGTCGACGGCGAGGTCGTCGGGGCACTGTCCGCGCCCGGCCTCCTGGTCTTACTGGGGGTCTCGATCGACGACGACGAGGCGGACGTCACGACGATGGTCCGCAAGATCTCGGAGCTCCGGATCCTGCGGGAGGAGCGCAGCGTGTCCGAGGTGGGCGCCCCCGTCCTGGTCGTCAGCCAGTTCACGCTGATGGGTTCGACGGCCAAGGGGAGGCGACCGTCCTGGTCGAGGGCGGCTCCCGGGGACAGGGCCGAGCCCGTGGTCGAGGCCGTGGTGGCCGGTCTGCGTGAGCGGGGGCTCGAGGTGTCGACGGGCGTGTTCGGCGCGATGATGCGGGTCCACTCCGTCAACGACGGCCCGTTCACGGTGTTGGCGGAGACCCCGGGCTCGGCCTGAGCCACCGGTGCGGCGAGGTGACGGCCTTTACGGCACGGTTCGTGACCGAAATCATCGGTCGGGGAACATTACCGGCACCCCCGTCGTTGTAGGTGTACGTGACCGTGACCCGGGCACGCGCCTGATCCGTCCACCAGCAACCGAACGCCGGCCTCGTCACAAGGTCAGGCAGGAGGAGGAGACATGACGTCAGCCATCACCCGATCGGACCGTCGGACGGAGGCGGATCCGGAAGGTCAGAGCCCGAGCGCTGATCTGGTCCGTGTCTACCTCAACGGGATCGGCAAGACGGCTCTGCTGAACGCCGAGGACGAGGTGGAGCTCTCCAAGCGGATCGAGGCCGGCCTCTACGCCAAGCACCTGCTGGAGACCAAGAAGCGTCTCGGTCCGGTGAAGAAGGCGGATCTCAAGACGATCGTCGCCGAGGGCGAGGCCGCCCGCGCCCACCTGCTCGAGGCCAATCTGCGTCTGGTGGTCTCGCTGGCCAAGCGCTACACCGGCCGGGGTATGCCGCTGCTGGACCTCATCCAGGAGGGCAACCTGGGCCTGATCCGTGCGATGGAGAAGTTCGACTACGCCAAGGGCTTCAAGTTCTCGACCTACGCCACGTGGTGGATCCGCCAGGCCATCACGCGCGGTATGGCCGACCAGTCGCGCACGATCCGTCTCCCCGTCCACCTGGTCGAGCAGGTCAACAAGCTCGCCCGCATCAAGCGTGAACTGCACCAGCAGCTGGGCCGCGAGGCCACGCTCGAGGAACTGGCCGAGGAGTCGGGGATCCCCGCGCACAAGATCGAGGAGCTCCTCGACCACTCGCGCGATCCGGTGAGCCTGGACATGCCGGTCGGCGCGGACGAGGAGGCCCCGCTCGGCGATTTCATCGAGGACGCCGAGGCCACCAGCGCCGAGAACACGGTGGTGTCCAACGTCATGCACTCGGACGTGCGAGCCGTGCTGGCCACCCTCGAGGAGCGTGAGCAGCAGGTCATCACCCTGCGGTTCGGGCTCGACGACGGTCAGCCCCGCACCCTCGACCAGATCGGCAAGCGCTTCGGCCTGTCCCGTGAGCGCGTCCGCCAGATCGAGCGTGAGGTCATGGCCAAGCTCCGTGAGGGCCGTCGCGCCGACAAGTTGCGGTCCTACGCGATCTGATCCCCTCCGACCCCGGTCACACCCCGCCGGCCCCGCCCACGAAGGGCGGGGCCGGCGCTCGTCTGTGCCGGTGTCCGCGCGATCGTCGCCGCGGACACCGGGCCAACGGACTCGTCGCCGCGGACACCGGGCCAACGCGAGCGTCGCCGCGGTAGCGGCTCCGCCGTCAGCGGAGTCGGCGGGGCCCCTCGTTCCCACTGAAGCGGGGCGGCGGACCGAGCCGGACGGTGGCGTAGAGCACGGCGAGCCCGTCGGGCGCGGCCAGGCCGGGGTCGATCGCCAGGCGGCGCAGTTCGGGAACGTCCTCCACCAGGCACGAGACCCGCCCCATGAGTTCGACCAGAGCCTCGCGGTCCACCGGCGCGTCCCCCGCATAGCCGTCGAGGATCGCCGCCGCCCGCGGCCTGCCGAGGAGCGCCGACGCCTCGGAGGGCGAGATGGGCAGTGTGCTGAACGCCCGGTCGGCGAGCAGGTCCGAGAGCATCCCGGACAGGCCGAACGAGATCAGCGAGCCGAAGATCGGGTGGTCCGCGACGCGGATGGTCACCGCGACCCCCTTCGTGGCCATCTTCTGCACGTGCAGCGACCGCGAGCCCGTCGTGGACTGGAGCAACGCGAAGGCGTGCCGCACCGCAGCGGAATCCGCCAGGTCCAGTCGGACTCCCGACTGGTCGCTACGGGTGCGCCACCGGTCACTCATCGCCTTGACCGCGACCGGGTATCCCAGTTCGTCGGCCGCCATCACGGCCTGATCGACGTCGGTGACGACGCGGTAGTCGACGATGTCGATCCCGTAGCACTCGAGCAGGGCCCGGACCTGCCCCTGCGTGAGCTCGAACGACTCGGTCCCGGCGTGGAGCTGGGACAGCGAGTCCACGAGCTCGCGGGCCCGCGCGCGGTCGATATCGGAGTATTCGGCGGGCTCCTCGGCCGGCCGGTCGAGCCACTCGGCGTACCGCCGGGCCCGCACGAGCGCCGACACCGCGCGTTCCGGGTACGGGTAGGACGGGATCGAACCGCGGGCCGCCACACCCGACTCGTCCGTCACGGTCAACCCCTCGGGCAGCCCCTCGCCGGCGAGGAAGGTACTCACCACCGGCTTGGCGCTCTCCGCCGCCGCCGCGCGGATCGCCTCGGCGTAGGAGTCCGGATCCGTGGCGACCGGCGGGACGAACACCGTGAGGACCGAGTCGACCTCGTCACGCGCGAGCGCATCCGCGATGGCCTCGCGGAACTGCTCCGGCGACGCCCCGGCACCCAGGTCCACGGCGTGGGAGACGGTGAACCCCTGCTGACGGGCGGAGTCCCCGCCGAGCCTGCCGACGGCCGACGAGTTGCCCACGATGCCGAGGCGGCCGCCGGTGGGCAGCGGCTGGTAGGCGAGCAGGGTGGCGGTGTCGAACATGTCGGTGATGGAGTCCACCTGGATGAGGCCGGAGTCGCGGAACAGTCCCCCGATCGCGTTGGCGGTGAGGCCCTCCACGCCGGACTCGAGGTCGTCGACGGCCCGACGCACGACCACGACAGGCTTGTTGCGGGCCACGCGCCGCGCGATCCGCGAGAACTTGCGGGCGTTACCGAAGCTCTCCAGGTAGAGCAGGACCACCTCGGTCGAGGTGTCCGTGTCCCAGTACTGCAGCAGGTCGTTACCGGACACGTCCGCGCGGTTACCGGCGGAGACGAACGTCGACAGCCCGAGCCCGCGCCGCGCCGCGGCGGCGAGGATCGCGATGCCGAGCGCACCGGACTGGCAGAAGAACCCGGCCCGGCCGGGGCCGGGGACGACCTCGGCCAGCGTGGCGTTGAGCTTGACGTCGGCGGAGGTGTTGATCACGCCGAGCGCGTTGGGACCGACGACGCGCATCCCGTGCGCCCTGGCCTCGCTGACGAGTCGCCGCTCCGAGACGACTCCCGCGCTGCCCACGTCGGAGAACCCGGCGGAGATGACGACGAGCGTCGACACGCCCTTGGACAGGCAGTCGTCGAGGACCTCCGACATCGAGGCGGCGGGCACGGCGACGACGGCGAGGTCGACGGGATCCGGGATGTGCCGGACGCTCGCGTACGCGCGGACCGACTGCACCGAGGTGGCGTCCGAGTTGACGGGGTAGACGGGGCCAGCGAACCCGTTGCCGATGAGGTTGCGCATGACGGTGTGGCCGATCTTGCCCACCTGGTCGGACGCGCCGATCACGGCGACCGATCCCGGGTTCAGCACCCGCGCCAGGCTCCGGGCCTCCGCCGCGGCCTCCCGCGAGTTCCGGACGTTCGTCAGCGCCTCGGTGGGATCGATGGCGAACTCGAGGTGCAGCGTGGAGCCGTCGAAGGACCGTGAGATCTCGTACCCGGCTCGGCGGAACACCTGGATCATCGACCGGTTCTCGGAGAGGACCTCAGCCTCGAAGTGGTCGATCCCGCACTCGGCCGCCGCGCCGGCCAGGTGCTCGAGGAAGATCGAGCCCAGCCCCCGGCCCTGGTGCTGATCGGAGATCGTGAAGGCGACCTCCGCGAACGTGGAGTCCGGCAGCCGTTCGTAGATCGCCATCCCGATGATCTCCGCGCCCAACTCGGCGACGAACGCCATCCGGTCGCGGTAGTCGACGTGGGTCATCCGCCGTAGTTCCCGATCGCTCAGGACGTCCCGGGATCCGAAGTAGCGCAGGTAACGGGTGCGTTCGGACAGGCTGGTGTGGAAGCGGGCGATCTTCTCGGCGTCGTTGGGCAGGATCGGGCGGATCCGCACCGCCCGGCCGTCCGAGCCGAGGACGTCCGCGGCCCACTCGTGCGGGTAGCCCTCGGGGTACTCGTCGACCGAGGTGTCGGTCGAGGCGTGCTCGGGCGGATCGACCGCGGGGGGCGGATCGCCCGGACGCCCGCCGGGTTCCGGGGTCTCGGTCGCGGTGGGGCCGGTCGAGGGGTCGCCGGGGTGCGCCATGGGGTCCTCCAATGCGAGGTCGTGCCGGACGGGGCTCGAGAAGCGGTCAGTCCCGGGGGTCGTCGGGATCGAGCCCCAGCAGGGGGTAGACCGTGCGACGGGTGTCGAGGATCGACTGGTCCAGCCGGGCCAGCGAGCGGTCCATCTCGACCCCGCGGTCGGCGCCCGCCGGCTCCCACGGTGCGAACGTCGGCATCTCGCCGTCGCCCATCACCTTCGGGACCCGATCGGGAACGGTGAGCCGACCGGCGGCGGACCGCCACCCCTCCGGGATCGCCGTGCCCGGGTCGACCGGCGCCCCGAGAACCGCCGCGATGAGGTGGGTCCACGAGCGCGGGACCACCCGCACCAGCTCGTAGCCGCCGCCGCCGACCGCGATGAGGCGCCCCCCGCAGAGCTCGTCGGCCAGTGCGATGACGTCGAGGTAGGACCGCCGGTGTCCGTCGACGGTCAACGACAGATCGGCGAGGGGGTCCTCGCGGTGCGAGTCGCACCCCGCCTGCAGGACGATGATCTGCGGTTCGAACGCGCGCAGGACGCCCGGGACCACGGCGTGGAAACCGCGGAGCCAGAGGTCGTCGGTGACCGCGGGCAGGAACGCGAGGTTGACGGCCGTGCCCTCCGCGCGGCCCACGCCGGCCTCGGACGCCCAGCCCGTCGACGGCCAGAGGGTCGCGGGGTGCTGGTGCAGTGAGACCGTGAGGACGCGGGGATCCTCGTAGAACGCGGTCTGGACGCCGTCGCCGTGGTGGACGTCGATGTCGACGTAGGCGATGCGGTCGAAACCGTTGTCCAGCAGCCAGCTGATCGCCACGGTCGCGTCGTTGTACACGCAGAATCCGGCGGCGGCCGCGGGCATCGCGTGATGCATCCCGCCGGCGACGGAGACCGCGCGCGTCGCGGCCCCGCTGGCCACCGCGCGGGCGGCCGTCAGCGTGCCGCCGGCGACCGCCGCGCTGGCCTCGTGCATCGCCGGGAACGTCGGGTTGTCGGCCGTGCCCAGACCGTGGCTCATGCCGACGTGCTCCCCCGGCGGCAGGTCGCCGGCCGCCTTCACGGCGTCGATGTAGCGCGAGGTGTGCACCCGCAGCAGTTCGTCGTCACCGGCCGTCCCGGGTTCGAGCAGTTCCACCCCCTGCAGCACGCCGAGTTCGGTGGCCAGCGACATGGTCAGATCGAGGCGCCTCGGACTCATGGGGTGATCGGCGGAGTGTCGGTACTCGAGCAGCGACGGGCTCCACACCACCTTCGCCTCGACGCCGTCCGCGATCCCGGCCATGGCCACCGCCCTCCCGTCGGACCGGGTCTCTCCCGGCCCGCGCACCCCGCCAGACCCGTGGGGTACGTCACCTCACGAATCTACGCGGCGACGACGGGGGCGGCCGATGAACGTCGGCTCCCCACCCCGGTCGGTGGCCCGACGGTAGTCTCGGTGTGAGAACCCGGTCGGTGTCGTCACCCACCGGGAGGTCGATACGAATCCAGACGTGGAGGACTGCAGCGTGAAGGACCTGGTGGACACCACCGAGATGTACCTCCGCACCATCTACGAACTCGAGGAGGAGGGCGTGATCCCGCTGCGGGCGCGGATCGCGGAGCGCCTCGAGCAGAGCGGCCCGACCGTGAGCCAGACGGTGGCCCGGATGGAGCGCGACGGGCTGGTGCTCGTCGCACCCGACCGGCACCTCCAGCTCACCGCCACCGGGCGCGAGCTCGCGGTGGACGTGATGCGCAAGCACCGCCTGGCCGAGCGGCTCCTGGTGGACGTGATCGGGCTCGAGCTCGAGAAGGTCCACGCCGAGGCGTGCCGGTGGGAGCACGTGATGAGCGACGACGTCGAACGGCGTCTCATCGAGGTGCTCGACGACCCCCGGACGTCGCCCTACGGCAATCCGATCCCCGGGCTGGACCGCATCGGCTACGCCGAGTCGACGCTCGACCATGGCGACCACGTCCGGCTCTCCGCGCTGCCCACCGACACACCGCACACCGTGCGCATCCGGGCGATCGGCGAGAACGTGCAGATCGACATGGACCTGATCTCCGAGTTCCGCGCCGCCGGCGTGGAGCCGCTCAAGACCGTCACCGCGACCCGCCGCGGGCACCTCGTCGAACTCGACTCGGGGGACGGCCGCACCGTCGAACTCGACGGCGACCACGCCCACGCCATCCAGGTCGAGATCCTGTCGTGAAACTCCTCGTCACCGGCGGGGCCGGGTACGTCGGCGGAGTGTGCGCCACCGTCCTCATCGAGCGCGGGACGAGGTGGTGATCCTCGACGACCTGTCCACCGGTAACCGGGACGGCGTCCCCGAGGGGGCGACCTTCCTCGAGGGTGACGTCGCCGCCCGCGCGGGCGAGGTCCTCGACCCGTCCTTCGACGGCGTGCTGCACTTCGCCGCGCGCTCGCTCGTCGGCGAGTCCGTCGAGAAGCCCGAGGAGTACTGGCAGGGCAACGTGGTCACGTCGCTGGCCCTGTTGGACGCCATGCGGGCGGCCGGTGTCGGGAACCTCGTGTTCTCCTCCACCGCGGCCACCTACGGCGAGCCCGAGCAGGTGCCCATCACCGAGGACATGCCCACCCGGCCGACCAACACCTACGGGGCGACCAAGCTGGCGATCGACCACGCCATCACCTCGTACGCGGTCGCGCACGGACTCGCCGCGACCAGCCTGCGCTACTTCAACGTCGCCGGCGCCTACCACGGCGCGGGTGAGAACCGGGTCGTGGAGACCCACCTCATCCCGCTCGTGCTCCAGGTCGCCCTGGGCCACCGGGACCACATCAAGGTCTTCGGCGACGACTGGCCCACCCCCGACGGCACCTGCATCCGGGATTACATCCACGTCGCGGATCTCGCGGACGCCCACCTGCTGGCCCTGGAGTCCAACGCGCCGGGGATACACCGTGTGCTCAATCTCGGCAGCGGCGAGGGCTTCTCCGTCCGCGAGGTGATCGACGTGTGCCGCGAGGTCACCGGGCACCCGATCCCGGACGTGGTCGCGCCACGCCGCGCCGGCGACCCCGCGGTGCTCGTGGCCTCGAGCGCCCGGGCGATCGCCGAGCTCGGCTGGAACCCCACCCGGACGGACCTGCGCACGGTGGTCGAGGACGCCTGGGCGTTCACCGGGGCGCTCGGCGACCGGGCCCACTCG
>NZ_KV823968.1:0-3882 GCF_001815995.1 Dietzia sp. HMSC21D01
GGCTCGCCGCGAGCTGGCCGTCCGCCGGACGCCCGCGCGGCGCGCGTCGGGGCGCCAGCCAGCGCTGGGACGGGACCTCCACCAGCGCGTAACTCGCCGCCGCCACCACCGTCGAGATCACGGCGGTGACCAGCCAGACCGTGAGCATCCGGCCCGAGAACATGGGCACCGACGCGATCTGGAACGCGAAGTGCAGGACCAGGACGTGCCACAGGAACACGCCGTACGACCACCGGCCCAGCGTGGTGAGGGCCGGCGAGCCCAGAACGGCGAACCGCTCCCGGTCCGGCGACAGGGCGACCGGCGCCAGGAGGCAGAACGCGACCACCGCACCGAGGGCGGTGCGGGCCGCGAACTCCGGGCCCGACGGGTGGACGAAGCCCTCGGTGAACCACCGGGGGACCGTGGTGGCGAGGAACGCGGCGGCCGCGACCGCCCACCACGCCCACCGCGCGCGCGAGTGCCGGGCCAGCGCCGCGACCCGCCCGGGCGGCGCGGCGACCAGCTCGGCGAGGATCATCCCGGCCGCGAACCACGACGCGAACGCCGGGGGCAGGATCTGGTCGTTGATCCGCTCGGGAAGCCCGAGATCATACCACGGCACGAGCGCCCAGCCGAGGCTCGCCACCCCCACCGCCGCGATCGCCGGGATCCGCCACCGCGCGGCCGGACCACGCAGCCGCGACAGCGCCCACCACAACAGCGGCAGCACCAGGTAGAAGCTCATCTCCACCGACAGCGACCACGCGTGCGTCAGGCCCTCGACCAGCGAATCGGGCACGAACACCTGGGTGAGCGTCACGTTGGACGCCCAGGTCGCAGCTGACGCGCGGACGTTCTGCGGGATGAGGAGGAAGACCGCCGCGACCACTCCGAGGTAGGCGGGCAGGATCCGGACCAGGCGGGAGCGCAGATAATCCACCGCCGGACGGGCGGTGCCCGGGCCGTTCCGACGCGCGTGGAGGGCGTGCGCCCGCCACAGCAGGAACCCGGACAGTGCGAAGAAGACGGCCACGGACAGGTCGAACCGGCCCCACACCCGGTGGACGAACGAGCCCGTGGAGGAGCCGGTCTGGAACGCGACGTGCGTCGTGAGGACCGCGAACGCGGCGACCGCCCGCAGGCCTTCCAGCGCCGGGGCGAAGCCGGTCGCGGACGGCAGAGTGCCGACTCGGGGGTCGGGGGTGCCGAATGCGTTCTTCATCACTGTTAATCTTCTCCTGATGATGGTCCGGCCGGGCAGGCAACCCGGTGGTTACCGGGTGGTAACCCGGCGGGCCCAGGGCGCGACACCAGGAGGACTAGACGATGGCACGTCAGAGCAGTTCGGCGGGACGGAGGTCGTCGGTGCCCGCACTGGTCCTCGTCGGGCTCGGCGCATTTCTCATCACTATGGCACTGGCTCTCGTGTTCTTCGTCGTGCCGGCGCAGAAGAAGACGCCGCTGGACATCAACTCCACCACCGTCACCGACACCGTGCCGGGAGCGGTCCTCGTGGGCAGTGCGCTCGCGTCCAACACGCCCACCGAGCTGAACGCCGACCGCGCCGAGTGCCGGGCGCCCGAGGCCCCCGCCGACGAGGGCGAGGGCGCCGAGGGTGAGGGCGAGACGGTCGAGACCCTCGACGGGCCCGAGGCCGACGACTCCGGCGTGCAGTTCGCGGTCACGTGCTTCATCGACAACGACATCCCGATGTACTCGCAGCGTCGTGTCCAGGCCGTCGAGCCGTCTGACGCCGAGGTCATCACCATGCAGGCCGCGCAGTCGCTGCTGCGTGAGGACAAGCAGGGCGGCGACGACGTCGAGGCGCTGATCAACGCCACGATCGACCGCGTGACCGTCGACCGCGTCTCGGCGATGCCCGTGGACGAGGCGACCAGCACGCTGCAGATCGTGGCCGGCGGCTCGGGCGGTGACGACGCCCCCACGGGCTTCGTGCGCGAGGGGCTGCAGTACAAGTTCCCGTTCGACACCGAGCAGCGGGCCTACGACTACTTCGACGCCAGCACCTTCACCACCAACCCGATCGAGTTCGTCGGCGAGACCACCGTCGGTGGCATCGACGCTTACGAGTTCCGCCAGGAGCTCGGCCCGATCGACATGTGGTCCTCGATCCGTGACCACTTCGCCTCCATCTCCGACGGCTACGACCCCGCCGTCGAGTCGATCCTCGCCAGCTACCGTCGCGAGGGCATGACCGCCGGGCAGTGGGGCCTCGGAGGCGACCCCGAGCGCGCGGTCGACATGCGCCGCTTCTACACCAACACCCGCACGGTGTGGGTGAACCCGACCACCGGTCAGATCGTCAACGGCAAGGAGGACATCTTCCAGTTCTTCGCCGAGGGCCAGGCCGAGGCCGACGCGTTCTTCGGCGACAAGGCCCGCATGGAGGAGGAGAGGGCCGAGCCCACCCGCACGGCCGTCCGCTTCCAGTCCGGCTGGAACGAGGAGACGCAGCAGGTGACCCTCGCCGGTGCGCAGGAGAGCGCGGACACGCTCAACACGTTCGGCCGCGTCGTGCCCGCCGTCCTCGGCATCCTGGGCCTGATCTCGCTGATCGGCGGCATCGTGCTCGGTCTGCGCGGTGGCCGTGGCGGCACGGGCGGTCACGCCGCCCGGGCGCGCGCCTGAGCTGAGCCGGCGGCGGCCTGAGCTGAGCCGGCCCCGCCGCCTGGAGCGTCGACGAGAGCGTTCCGCACACATCACCCGAGAGGGCGTGTGCGGGACGCTCTTCTCGTCGGCGGACCCGCGACCGCTGAGCTGCCGACGCGACCGCTGAGCGGCCGACAGCGACACCAACCGCGCGGCTTCCACGATCTGCCCCTCGGATCGGGCGCTGCGCTTCTGATTGCGTCTTGCCCCAGGAACTCCGAGAGCGAATCGCGGCGCGAGGGGTGAATCGAGGTCCGAGGAGCAGATCGCGCGCCGCGAGCCCGACGCGGTTCGCGACGCCCCTGCTAGGTCAACCGCGCCGGCAGCCGCGCCGGCAACCGCGCCGGCAACCGCGCCGGCAACCGCGTCACCTATCGGATCACGCGCCGCCCACGGGGTCCCGTAGGCGAGTCGCAAGTGGATAGGTGGCGTGGCTCGGCCGGAGGGGCTCGGTCCGGCCCAGCGCCCTCGGATCAGGCCGGCCGCGACCGGAGCGCGCGCCAGCCGGCCGTGACCGTGGTGAGGACGACGGTGACGAGCGCGGCGGCCAGGACGCCTTCGACATCGCGGGGAGCGGACCACACGGCGATTGCGGTGAGCACCAGCCCGCACCACGCGATCCCGGCCTCAACGGTCCGGTCGGAGGCGATGATGGCCAGCAGGAACGCCTGCAGGACGCTCAGTGTCACACCGAGCAGGGCGAACGCCCAGAGGAGCCCGGCGACCGGCCGGTAGTCTTCGCCGACGACCACCGGCACCAGCGGCGCGGCCACGGCGGCCCCGATCACGACGACCGCGCCGATGCCCAGCAGGACCGTCACTGCCGAGCGGACGGCTCCCCGGTGTCCGGCCGGATCGGCCATCCGCGGATAGAGCACCGTGCCGACGGCCTGCGGCAGCCAGAACGCGGCCTTCGCGGCGACCGCCCCCAGCGCGTAGCGGCCCGCGTCCTCCGGGGTCAGCAGCGCCCGCGCGAGGAGCAGGTCGACCGAGGTGAGGGCCATCATCACCAACTGCACCTGGCCGGCGGCGAGCACGGCGGCAACGCCCGGGGAGGCCAGAATCGCCCCGCTGCCGCGCGGTCCCGCGCCGACCGAGTTCCTTCCCGTCCCCACGCGGGACGGGGCCGTCGCAGGCCCGTACGTCACCCGCGCCGCCACGAACCAGGCCACGCCCACGCCGACGGCCCCGGCGGCGAGTGCGGGTCCGACACCGCCGCCCGCGGCGAGT
>NZ_KV823969.1:0-588 GCF_001815995.1 Dietzia sp. HMSC21D01
GTGGGCATCTCCGTTAGTTCGTCGGGGGTCGGTGATCCAGGCGGTGGGGTCGCCGAGATAGAGGCCGCAGGCGGTGTCGAGGGCTTCTGCGGGAGTGCCTGAGGGCCATCCGTTTGGCAGGGCGGCTTGCTGGTAGTCGTCGTGGCTGGCGCGGTAGATCGCAAAACCCCACTGGCTGGCTGATCCGGCGTAGCGCAGTCGGCAGAGCTTGACTTCGTCCCCGTCGGTCAAGGTGGCATCGATGTAGGCGAATCCGGCCCGGTAGCGGGTGTGCAGGGCCTGGATCTGGGGCCACCGTTCGGCAGCGCGGGCCAGGAGTTTCTGTCGCAGTGAGGTCTGTGTCGAGTCGGGGATCTTGGCCATGGTCTCCATCATCGCCGCCGCCGTTTCTCGCCCTCGACTTTCGGCTTGTTCCGGCGTGGCGGCTTGGCGGGCGCCGCTGGGTGCGTCAGAAATGAACATGCCTCCCACCAGCGCCGTTATCGTCATCCTGTCCGGCAAAGAACGCGACGTGCTGACCCGCCGCGCGCACGCTGCTCGTTGTGCGCACCGCGATGTACTGCGAGCCCGGATCGTCCTGGCGGCCGC
>NZ_KV823970.1:0-4167 GCF_001815995.1 Dietzia sp. HMSC21D01
GAGGGCCCCACCGGGGCGGCAGCGGTGGGCGCCGGATCGCGGGGCGCGGCGAGATCGTCTGCGGGAGCCGGATCGGGCGCGGCGTCACCCCACGACGCGGCCATCGCGCCACTGATCCGGGCGAACGCGCCGTCGAACTCGGCGCTCCACCCGTCATCGGGGCCCGCGAGGACCGGGGCAGCGGGGTCGACTTCGGCGGGAGGCGGTGATTGATGGGCGGGTTCGGCGTGGGCGGATTCGGTGTGGGCCGGTTCTGCGGCGGCGGCGGGCGCTTGCTCCGAGACATCGCCGTCCGCGGGGACCGCGGGCAGGACCCCGGTGACGTCGGCCAGGAGCTCCAGCCGTGCGCGGCGTCCGCCGGCAAGCCGCTCACGTTCCGAGCGGGTGAACGACAGCACCGGCAGCGTGAGCAAGAGCGCGGCCTGGCGTCCCGTGAAACCGAAGTCGCGCTTGAGTGCGCGGCGGGCCTCGACGGGCGAGTCGGCGTCGTGGATCGCGGCCATCACCGCGTCCAGGTCATCGCAGGCGCGGAGGATCGCCTCGGCCTCGTCCCACGCCCGTCCGACCTCGTCGGATGGTTCGAACCACCCACCGATGGCACCCGCAGCGCCCACGTCAACCCCCCAGGCAGTCACACGATCCGGACCCGAGCCCCAGCGGATCCCCGGGCATCCTACGCCCACCTCCGCGCCGGTGGTGGGTCCGAGACAGGGGGCGCCCAGCGAGGCCGGAGGGCCGGGAGTGAACCGACGTGTGACTGACCTCTCCGCAGGAGGAAACCGCCTCAGGCCTGCGCAAATGCCATCCGTCCGACCACTCGCACGGAGGGATCGGACGGAACCGATCGCCGATGCGTACGGTCGAGGACATGAGCGAACGTCTGATGATCCGGGACCGCGAGGCACTCCCGGATGAGCGCCGGGCGGAGCCCGCGCGCCCGGACGACGGCCTCGTCGGTGACGAGAGCGGCCACGCCACGGTGTTCCCCGCTCCGCTGACGACCATCGCCGCCGCCCTCGTCGGTGGGTTCCTGGGCCTCGCGGCCGTCTACGGGGTGGCCGAGCGGCTGGCGGACACGCTGGCCGGGGTCGCGGCCGTGGTCATGATCTTCGCCGTCACCCTGGCCGGGCCGCGCGTCCACGCCGGCGCCCGGACCGAGGTCGGACGCACCGTCGCCGTGGTGCTGCAGTCCGTCGGCTTCGGCGGCGTCCTCGGCGCACTGCTCATCCTGACCTGAGTCTCAGCGGGACCGGAGCCGGGCCGTCAGCTCGTCGACGACCTCGGCGTCGACGCCCGCGCCCTCCACCAGATAGCGCCTGGCGTCACCGAACTCACGGGCCAGGGCGTCCAGCGAGCGGCGAAGATTGGCCTCCTCCACACCGATGAGGACCTCCACCGCCTCGAGCTGCTCCGGCATCTGGGACTGCACGTGCGCGCGGATCGCCGCCACGAAGTCCGCGGACATCTCGCGGGTGAGCAGGTAGTCGGCGACGACGTCCTCCTCCCGCACCCCCACCAGCAGCTGCAGCAGGGCCGACACCCAGCCGGTGCGGTCCTTGCCCGCGGTGCAGTGCACGATCGCCGGGCCGGACGACTCGGCCAGGACGCTCATCGCGCGACCGAACGCCCCGCGCTCGTGGTCGCCCAGGACGAACCGCTCATAGGTCTCAGCCATCTCGCGGCGGGCCTCCTCGACCCCCACCAGGCCGGTCGTGGTGAGGGTCGCCGCGGACGTGTGCCCGCCCAGCACGTCGATCGGCACGTACTCCGCGCCGGCGGGGACGACGTCGGGCTGCCTCTCGATCTCCGCGCCGGTCCGCAGATCCACCACCGCGGTCACGCCGAGCCGCTCGAGGACCCCTAGATCCTCCTCGCCCACGGACAGCGCGGTGGACCGGAAGACGACACCGCGGGTCATCGAGCCGGACGGCCGGAGGGCGTACCCGGGGCCGGCCACGTCCCGGAAGTTGTGCACGCTGCTCAGCCGGATCTCTTCGACCGCGAACCCGTCGCGGTGGAGGCCGACCTCGTCGTCGTCGCCATCAACACCAACACCGATGCCGCCACCAACCTCGACACCCGATGCCACGCTGCGGTTTCCGCCCGGTTCCGCCACCATCCCACGCCCCTCACGATCCCGGCCCGCCCGCGCGGCGCGCCACGCCTCGTTCCTACCCGATCAGGCTCCGCGACAGCGTCCCGACGGCGACAGAACAGCCGCCCGGACACGAGCAGTTGACACGTGTCAATGTTGCCGCCCGTTTCCGGCGTAGAACGGGTTGCAATGGCTTATTGTGCGATCTCATGACCAGAACAGATTTCAATCCCGGCCACGCCATGCAGCACGAGACGTTCGGCGACATCCTGCTGGAGCGGTCGACCGACGATCACCCGGGACTGCTGTTCGAGGACTCCTCGTGGACCTGGCGGGAGTTCGTGGCCGAGGCCGCCGTCCGCGCGGAGATCCTGCGCGTCTGGTCCGACGAGTACTCCTCCTCCTACGCCGAGCGCCCCGACCCCTACAAGCGCCTCCACGTGGGCATCCTCCTGGAGAACGTGCCGGAGTACCTGTTCACGCTGTCCGGCGCGGCGCTCACGGGTGTCACGATCATCGGCATCAACCCGACCCGTCGCGGCGCCGAGCTCGCCTCCGACATCCGCGGCGTGGACTGCGACGTGATCCTCACCGACGCCGACGGCAGCGCGCTGCTCGACGGCCTCGACACGGGCGCCGTCGCCTCGTTCGACATCGACTCCGAGCAGTGGCGCGGCCTGCTCGCCGACCACGCCGGCGCCGAGCCCCGCCTGCACCCCGAGGACGCGCGCGACCCCCACACCCTGCTCGCGCTGCTGTTCACCTCGGGCTCCACGGGCGCGCCCAAGGCCGTCATGTGCTCGACCGGCCGCATGGCGATGCTCGGCACGATCAACTACCGCGGCCTCGTCCGCGACGACGTGGCCTACAGTGCGATGCCGCTGTTCCACGGCAACGCCCTGTTCGCCGCCTTCGCCCCCGCCGCGTACGTGGGCTGCACGTTCGCGATGCGCCGCAAGTTCTCGGCCTCCGGCTTCCTGCCCGACGTGCTGAAGTTCGACGCGACGTACTTCAACTACGTCGGCCGGTCCCTGTCCTACATCCTCGCCCGGCCCGAGGTCCCCGAGGAGAAGCAGACGCGCCTGCGGGTCGTCTTCGGCACCGAGGCCTCCGTCCACGACCGCGTGGAGTTCGAGCGCCGCTTCGGCGTGACCCCGCTCGAGTCATACGGCTCGAGCGAGGGCGGCGTGGTCATCAGCCACACCGAGGACACCCCGCCCGGCGCGCTCGGCGTGGCCGGCGCCTACATGGACGTCGCGATCCTCGACGAGGAGGGCAACGAGTGCCCGATCGCCGAGTTCGACGACGAGGGCGGCCTGACCAACGCCGGCGAGGCGATCGGCGAGATCTGCAACCTCACCGGCGCCAAGCTGTTCGAGGGCTACTACCGCAACCCGGAGGCCACCGCCGAGCGCAACATCGGCGAGGTTTACCACTCCGGCGACCTGGGCTACAAGGACGCTGACGGCTACTTCTACTTCGCCGGCCGCTCCGGCGACAAGATCCGCGTAGACAGCGAGAACTTCGCCGCCGGCCCCGTCGAGCGGATCCTCGACCGCTTCCCCGGCGTGCTCGTCGTGGCGGTCTACCCGGTGCCCGACCCGCGCACCGGCGACCAGGTGATGGCCGCCATCCAGCTGGAGCCCGGCGTGGAGTTCGACGCCGACGCGTTCACCGAGTTCTGCCGCACCCAGCCCGACATGGGGACCAAGTGGGCGCCGCGGTTCGTTCGTATCATGAAGGAGATGCCCGTCACCGCCACCCGCAAGATCTCCAAGCCCAGCCTGCGACGCGAGTCGTGGACCGAGCCGGGCGAGGTCTACCTGCGCGGCGGCGCCGACAAGTCGGACGACGTGTACCGGCCCCTCACCGACGCCGACCGCGAGGCGCTGCTCGCCGAGTACCAGCTGCACGGGCGCCGGCCGGCCGGGGTCTGACAATGCGGGCCCGGCGGATCCTGCGCGCGGCGTCCGTGCGCGCGGTGTCCGTCGGGCTCGCCGTGGCCCTGGCGCCGGTTGCCCTTATGCCTGCGGCCGCGGCGGCGGTCCCGCCCGGTTCCGTCGAGGGCGCGG
>NZ_KV823971.1:0-3234 GCF_001815995.1 Dietzia sp. HMSC21D01
CGGGCTCGGCGCGTGCGACGACCGCGCGCGCCCGCTGGCGTCGTTGTCCGTGGGGCAGCGCTACCGGGTCCGCCTGGCCTGCGTGCTGGGCGCGCACCACGACCTGCTGCTGCTCGACGAGCCGACCAACCACCTCGACGCGTCCGGGCTGGAGTTCCTCACCGCCCGGCTGCGGGCGCACCCCGGCGGGGTCGCCGTCGTCTCGCACGATCGGGCGCTCCTGCGCGAGGTGGCGACGCATTTCTGCGACCTGGACCCGAGCCCGGACGGGAAGCCTCTGGTGTTCGGCGGCGGCTACGAGGGTTGGCTCGAGGGGCGCCGTCGTGTGCGCTCCGCGTGGGAGCAGGCCCACGCCGAGCAGCTCGACGAGCACCACAGACTCGCCCGCGCCGCGGACGAGGCTCGGGACCGGCTCCGCGACGGGTGGCGCCCCGCGAAGGGACACGGCAAGCATGAGCGGTCGACGCGCGCGGGCGGCACCGTCCGGGCGTTCGTCCGCCGCCGCGAGGAGCTCGAGCGCCACCGCGTATCCGTGCCGCCGCCTCCGCCGCGGTTCCGGTGGCCGGCGTGGGACGTCCCGGCCGGGCAGCGGGTGTTGACCTGCCGTGAGGTCGTCGTGTCGGGGCGGCTGCGCACGCCGGTTTCGTTCTCGCTCGACACCGGCGACCGACTACTGGTCACCGGCCCGAACGGGGCGGGCAAGTCGACGCTGCTCGCCCTGCTCGCGCGGGAGCTCGTCCCGGACCGTGGGGCGGTCGATCGTCGTCCTGCCGCGCGGGTCGCGTACCTGTCCCAGGAGGTGCCGGAGTGGGATCCGCTGCGGACCGCGGCGCAGATCTACACCGAGCACGTCAGTCGGCTGGGCCGTGCCGACGCGCCGGGGCTGACGTCGACCGGGCTCCTGGACCCGCGCGCCGCCGCCACCGCGGTGAGCCGGATGTCGCAGGGCCAGCAGCGTCGCCTCCACCTCGCGCTGTGCCTGGCCGCGCGGCCCGCGCTGCTGATACTGGACGAGCCGACCAACCACCTGTCGTCAACCCTGGTGGACGGGCTCACCGAGGCGCTGGTCACCGCGTCCTGCGCGGTGGTCGTGGCCACCCACGACCGTCAGCTCCTGCGGGACCTGTCCTCGTGGCCGGCCCTCGCCCTGACGCCGTCGGGAGTAGATTCTGCGCATGTCCGCTAACGCGAACCCCGGAAGCGTCGACATCAAGCGGCTGCGACGCGACCTGTACTCGGGCCGCGTCGGGCGCATCGACACGGTGGAGGTCCCGCCCATGTGGTTCCTGCAGGTCGACGGCCGCGGCGACCCCGACACCGCGCCGGCCTACCGCACTGCCGTCGAGTCGCTGTACGTCCTGTCGTACGCGATCCGGGCGATCGCGAAGTCGGAGCTCGGGCGGGTCCACACCGTGGGCCCGCTCGAGGGGCTCTGGTACGCCGACGATCCGCGGGTGTTCACCGCGCGGGACAAGGACGCGTGGAACTGGACGATGATGATCTGGCAGCCGGAGTGGATCACGCCGGAGGTCGTCGCCGCCGCGGGGGAGAGGGTGACGACGACGAGGGGCTCGGACGCCGGGGAGCGTGTGCGGTTCGCCCGGTTCGCGGAGGGTACGGCAGTGCAGACGCTGCACGTGGGGCCTTATGACGAGGAAGGGCCGGTCATCGCGCGGATGCACGCGGAAGCGATCGCGGGCCGGCGCGCGGCGCTGTCCGGCCACCATCACGAGATCTATCTCTCGGATCCGCGCAGGGTCGAGCCCGCGAGGCTCAAGACGATCCTCCGCCAGCCCGTCGCGTCCGGCTGAGCCGCCGCCGCGCCGGGTCCGCTACGCGCCGGCCTCGAGAGAGTCGACGAGGCGCTGGGCGAGCGTGCGCAGTTGCAGCAGGTCCTCCTCCGACATGTCCAGCCTGCCGAGCAGGGAACACTGGATCGTCTCGGCCTCCGCGCGCAGCTTTTCGCCGGACTCGGTGAGGTGGACGTGGACGCTCCGGCCGTCGTCGGCGGACCGCGAGCGGGCGACGAGCCCGGCGTTCTCGAGGCGCGCCAGGAGCGGGGACAGTGTCCCGGAGTCCAGGTGGAGGCGGTCGCCTAGCTGGCGGACCGTGAGGCCGTCCTCCTCCCACAGGGCGAGCAGGGCGAGGTACTGCGGGTAGGTGAGGCCGACCGAGGCGAGGGCGTGCCGGTAGGCCGAGGTCGAGGCGCGCGAGGCCGCGTAGAGGGAGAAGCAGACCTGGTGGTCGAGGCGGAGATCGGCGGGCATGGGTCCCAGTATCCCGGACATACCGGTTGCGCTCAACTCAGTTGTGCGCAACACTTCCGGAATGGACGATCTCACCCAGTCACACCGGACCGCACCCACGCAGTCGTCGACCCGCAGGGGCCGGCGCATCGGGGAGGTGGCGCGCCACGTCGGCCGCTGGGCGCTCGGCGCCGCCCTGCTCGGCGCGGGCACCGGCCACCTCACGACCATGCGGCAGGAGTTCCAGGCGCAGGTCCCGACGTGGGTGCCGCTCGACCCGGACTTCGTCGTGGTCGCGTCCGGCGTCGTCGAGCTGGGCCTCGGCGCCTCGCTCATCCTCGCTCCGGCCCGCTTCCGTCCCGCGGTGGGCGGGGTGGCCGCCGCGTTCTTCGTCGCGATCTTCCCGGGCAACATCTCGCAGTACGTCACCGGCACCGCGGCCTTCGGGCTCGACACCGACCGCGACCGGTTCGTCCGACTGTTCTTCCAGCCGGTCCTCGTCGCCTGGGCCCTGTGGTCGACCGGTGCGTGGCGCGCATGGCGGGCCCGGGCTCGCCGTTGAGCCGCCTCGCCGCATCCGGCCTCACCGCAGACGGTCGCGAGCCCGACACGGGCCGCACACGCTTTGACCAAAGGTGACGCCCGAGGGACGGCACTATTACGTCACTGTGACACTTCGTCTACGTCTGCGGGGACCCAGCGAACACAGGGTGGACATCGACGAGTTCTGCCGCGGTGGGGATTTCCTGACGCCTGGGCGGCTCCGGGGCGGAACCGCGACACCAATCGGCCCGGGGTGGAGGCGAGACGAGATCCGCGTCGTCCGCAGCCACTGGTAGAAATCCTCATTCGGAGTGGCGACGTGGGTGGATGGCGCTCGACCACGGCGGCCACGGTTTGGAGTCGCCCCACCCTCCGCAGCACGCCCGAAGTGCCGATAATCTACATTATGTAAAGTGAAGATCTGCGTATTGCATCAGATGAATCG
>NZ_KV823972.1:0-5746 GCF_001815995.1 Dietzia sp. HMSC21D01
GATCGCGGAGGTGATGCGGAGGCCGGTGCCGCGGCGTCGTGATCGGCGTCCGACGCGTCCCGCTCCGAGTCCGGGAGTTCGGGCAGCGGGACGCCGGTCGAGGTGAACTCCACGACACGCTGCCGCGGGCCGGTGCGCTCGTCGTCGTCGTCGTCGATCACCGGCTGCTCGTACGGCCCCGACACGTACGCGGCGTGGAACCGCGTGAGGTCGTCGGAATCGGTCTTGAGGTAGCCCGCGCCCGGCGTGCCGGGCAGGTGGTAGGCGTCGACGACGCCGAGCACGGAGCGCGACTCGCTCGAGGAGAACGTCTTGAGGCCGATCCGGTAGGACAGGTGGCTGTCGAGGCCGCGCAGCTTGCCCTCCTCCAGCCGCTGGGAGGCCAGCAGCAGGTGCATCTGCAGCGAGCGGCCCAGCCGCCCGATCGCCACGAACAGCTCCGCGAAATCCGGCTTCTGCGTGAGCAGCTCGGAGAACTCGTCGACCACGATGAACAGGGCCGGCAGCGGGTCCAGCGCCGCGCCGGCCGCGCGGGCCCGCTCGTAGTCGCCGACGTTGGCGAAGTTGCCCGCCGCGCGCAGCAGCTCCTGGCGCCGGGTCATCTCGCCGTACAGGGCGTCCTTCATGCGGTCCACCAGGTCGAACTCGCCCTCGAGGTTGGTGATGACCGCCGAGACGTGCGGCAGCGACTCCAGGCCGAGGAAGGTCGCGCCGCCCTTGAAGTCTAGAGTTCGAACCCGACCGAGCGCTGAAGTTCATCAATACCGACGGCCAGGACTATAAGAGAACATATGGGACAGGATAAATGATCTACAGCTTTCCAAGCTCCGACCAACAGCGAATGGACCTTTCTCGAGCGGTGTGGACGGATCCGAATGCCACCAGAAAAGGCCCCTTCGAGGGGTACTCCATTCTCAACTATCACGCTAATTCCATAGTGTCCACGGTGAGCTCCCTTTACCGAGCTGGGGAATCTAGCATCAATGCGAACCTTAAGATCAAGACACGAGAGGAGGCTAGCGAAGCATTTCAGGATATTTGGCGAAACAACATCGGGACCGTGCCAGAATTCCCGTTTGCTGAAATATTCATCTACGCCTACGGCGATGCGGTACTTACTGCACACTACTTGACCGGTAGCGACGCGCTCAAGTGGGACGTGGACGCTATCGACATCTCCGTGATTCGCGAAAAGCTGCGCCCGGCCTCAATCAATCCGCCTGAAGCGCGTACCGACTAAGCGTGATCATAACTAGGGCCTCCTCAATGCAGAAATAGCAGATGTCGACTCAGCACTAGTTTCTGCCTAGTTTCGACATCGCCAGATGCGTTCGCCATGAAGGCTCACCGATTCAACGAGGCAACGAACCAATTGCCGGGAGAGCAGGGAGGAATCGAGGGGACGATGCCGATCACGCTGACCGTCGATGACGAGACCACCGCTGCGCTCGTCGACAAGCTCACCAACGACCAATACTTTCTTGCCGAAGAACCTGCTGACCACGCAGCCATGATCCTCTTCTACGAAGCAAATACCATCAATATGCTTGTGGCGGCATACGGCCCTGAACGAAGCGATATTCGCGGGGACATACACCCTAGAACTGCCCGAATTCTGCGTGGAGTCGTCCAAAACACTTGGCTCGACAACCAAGACGACCAACCGGGCGAACCCCTTGCCGCGATCATCCAGTGCGATCTCGAGGCGAGGACTGCGACCGTGACCTACCACCTCGGCGACGAAGCCGAGGCCTGGCGCTTCAACGATGACAACTCCATGGAGCTACGCGCCGCGCTGACCCCCTGACCCGACCCCCACTGAGAGAACTCGGCTATGCCCGCACCCCAGACGACTGACCCGACAGCACTGCTCGGCCGGTGGGAATTGACCGGCTTTTCTGAACAGGACGCCGGACACCGATCAGGCAGCTACGCAATCATCTTTCGCGACCGTTCGCTCTACACCCCGGACACATTCTCTCCCGCCGGTGGCGAAACGCTCGTGATCACCGACTCCGGCGGCGAGGTCCACTTCTCGATGCGAGGTGGCGCCAAGGTCCCCTGGACCTCCGCCGAGAAGGAGCAGGGCGTCCTTCTCGACTCGATCGAGGACCAGGACGGACGCATCGTCAGCAGCGTTGCGCCCTACCTCCGCATGGAGCGACTAGTGGACGGCACCTGGGTGAGCAAATACTCAGACAGCGACCTCGACATGGACAACGTGATGTTCACCGACGGACCTGACCTGGTGTTGATGGTGACCACGATCGTCGACGAGCTCTACGTGACCAAATACTTCTACCGCTTCTCGCGTGCCTGACCGGCGTGTCCCCAGGGCCAGATCCCGCCCCACGATCGATAAGCATAGGCTTGCCTTATGGCCGTCGTGAAGATCAACGCCCTCAACGTTCCGCCGCAGGCCGGCGCCGAGCTCGAGCGCCGGTTCTCCGAGCGCGCGCACACCGTCGAGAACTCCCCGGGGTTCCTCGGGTTCCAGCTGCTGCGCCCGACCGGCGGGGAGACCCGCTACTTCGTGGTAACCACCTGGGAGGACGACGCGTCGTTCGAGGCGTGGCGCGACGGCGACGCCCGCGCGGCCCACGCAGGTCAGCACGGCAAGCCTGTCGCCGGCGGCGCGAGCCTGCTGGAGTTCGACGTGGTCATGGACGTCAAGCCCGCCGGCTGACCAGACCTGACGTGACCTGACCGCACCCCGCATCGCTGCCCGCCCATGGACCGGATCGCCGAACTGCCGTTCGCACCGGCCTTCGGCACCCTGTTCCTGATCGTGATGCTGCGCGCCAACGCCACGTATTGGCTGGGTCGGGGCGCGCTGACGGGGGCTCGGCTCAGCGACAGGCTCACCCGTCGCCTCGACGGGCCCACCATGAAGCGCGCCCAGCGGCTCTATGCTCGCTTCGGCGTGGTCGCAGTGCCGCTGTCGTTCCTGACGTTCGGCATTCAGACCGCGATCAATTTCAGCGCAGGCTTCACCGTCATGCCGCTACGTCGCTACCTGCCGGCCGTGACCGTGGGGTGTGTACTCTGGGCGCTGCTCTACTCCACCGTCGGCGTGGTCGGCTGGGCGGCGATCGCGACCCTCTGGGACCGGATCGCCGCCTGACCTGGTCAGCTCTCCTCAGTTCAGGGCAGTGGGCCCACCACAGGTGCCAGGTCCTCCGCGAACCGGTCGTCGGCGAGTTCCGCGACATCGACCGGCTCGATCTGACCGTCCTCGGTAAACACGTCGGCGAGTTCCTGTTCTCGCGCGATCGTGTCGGCCAGCGCCACCGGCCGGCGGGTACTGCGGCTCTGCGACAGCTGCGCCGCCTCCGGCGTCAGATCCACGGCCTCGCCGTAGAACCGCGCCCACTCCTCCGGGTTCTCCGCGGTCCACGTCCCCGCCTCCGCGAGACGCACGAGGAAGTCCGCGATCGCCGTCTGCCGACGCGGATCGGCGAGCGCGTCATGCGAGGCGAGACCGAACCAGAACCCGTTCGAGGCCTCGGCCGCGGTTGTGAGGGTCCGCGTCTCGGAGGTCGTCTGCGCGATCGCCGTGTACGGGTCCCAGATCGCCCACGCGTCGGCGTCGCCGCGCGCGAAGGCCGACCCCGCCTCGGCGGGCTGGAGGAAGACCAGCTCTACCGACTCCGGGTCCACCCCCGCCTTCCGCAGCTGCAGCAGCAGGTGGCCGTGGGCGGAGGTGCCCTTGGCGACCAGCACCTTGCGGCCCGCGAGATCGGCGACCGACCCGACGTCGGAGTCCGGGCGGACCAGGATCTGGTCCCCCTCCCCGCCGTTGGCGTACGCGGAGACGATCGACACCCGGGCACCGGCGGCCGCCCCGAACACCGGCGGGGTGTTACCGGTCACCGCCACGTCGATCTGGCCCGCGTTGAGGGCCTCGACCTGCGGCGGCCCCGAGGTGAACGTGGAGAACTCGATCTCGTACGGCAGGTCCTCGAGCTGCCCGGCGGCGGTGAGGATCGCCTCGGTGCCGCCCTTCTGGTCCCCCACCTTGAGCACGAGGTCCGACAGGTCGGCGAGGTCCACGCGCTCCGGCTCGGGCGCCGCGGCCTCGGAGTCCCGGGTCGCGCACCCCGACACCAGCAGCAGGGCGGCCGTGATCAGGGCGAACACCCCGACGAGGAGGCCGGAACGGCCCCGGGTCCCGGAGATGACGGTCATATCGAGTAGTCCTCTTCTGTGTGCTCGACGCCCAGTGCGTCGAGGAGTGAACGGCGGTGGTGAGCAGTGGCTCCCCGTCCGCGCGGGTCGTCGATCGTCTCGGTGTGCGCGACCGACCCGCCGTCCAGGACGTGGACCCTGTCGGCCAGGGCGACGGCCTCGTCGACGTCGTGCGTCACCAGCAGAACGCCGAACCCGTGGTGCTCCCACAACCGCAGCAACAATCTGTGCATGGTGCGGCGGGTCAACGCGTCGAGTGCGCCGAAGGGCTCGTCGAGGAGCAGGAGTTCCGGCTCGGCGACGAGGGCGCGGGCCAGCGACGTCCGCTGCGCCTGCCCGCCGGACAGCTGCCCGGGGTAGGCGTCCCCGCGGCCGCCGAGCCCGACCTCGTCGAGGATGCGCGACACCCTGGAGGCCTTCTCGCCCCGGTCCACCGTCACGCGGTTTAGCCCGTGCAGGACGTTCGCCGCGACGGTCCGCCAGGGCAGCAGCCGTGCGTCCTGGAAGACAACCGACGGGGCGCCGTCGATGAGCACCTGCCCGTCGTAGTCGCGGTCCAGGCCGGCGAGGATGCGCAGCGCCGTGGACTTGCCGCTCCCGCTTCGCCCGAGCAGGGCGACGATGTCCCCGCGGGGGATCTCCAGGTCCAGCCCGTCGAGGACGGTGGTGCCCCCGAAGCTCTTGGTGAGGCCCCGCAGGGCCCCCGCGGGCGCGAGTGTCGTGGTCATGTTCGTGCTCCTGGGACTGGAGGGTCAGCGGTAGTGGCGTAGCGCGCGGGCCTCGGCGACGCGGACGAGTGCGTCCGTGAGGATTCCGAGCAGTGCGTAGACGACGAGGCCGACGATGATCACGTCGATCCGGAAGTAGTCGCGGGCGTTCATGATGAGGTAGCCCAGGCCCGTGGTGGCGTTGAGCTGCTCGGCGACGATGAGGGTGAGCCAGGCGATGGCCAGCGACTGCCGGACCCCCACCAGGACCTGCGGCGCGATCGACGGCAGGATCACCTCGGTGAGTCGCTGCCGCCGCGAGAACCCGAACACCGTGGCCATGTCCCGCAGCTTCGGGTCGATCTGACGCAGGCCCGAGGCGGTGTTGAGGTAGATCGGGAAGACCACGCCGAGGGCGATGAGCAGTACCTTGGGCGCCTCCCCGATGCCGAACCAGAGGATGAACAGCGGGATCAGCCCGAGGTGGGGCAGTGCGCGCAGCATCTGCAGCGGCGGGTCGAGGATCGCGTCCGCGTAGCGGGACGTCCCCACGATCACGCCCAGGACGAGGCCCGCGACCGCCCCCAAGGCGAACCCCTGCGCGACCCGGACGCTCGAGACCGCCAGCGCGTCCACCAGCTCGCCCGACCGCAGGAGTTCGATCGCGGATTCCGCGATGAGCTGCGGCGCCGGCAGGATCCGCTCGGGAAGGATCCCGGTGGCGCCGGCGATCTGCCAGACCACGATCAGCAGGATCGGGCTAAGCCACCGCAGCCACCAGAGCCCGCCCCGGCCTCGTCGTCGCCGTCCCCTTCCCCGCCCCGGCGCCGTCGGCGCGTCGGCGGCGGCTG
>NZ_KV823973.1:0-20990 GCF_001815995.1 Dietzia sp. HMSC21D01
CCCGCCCACGTCGACCACGAGCACCACGACGCCGTCGTCACGGACCCGCGCCGACCGCAGCGGGCGCCGCAGCATCCCCGCCCCCACGGTTCCCGACGCGCCCCGCGCGAGCACCGTCCGCACGCGTTCCGCGACGGGCCGGCCTGTCAGGTCGTCCATCACGCACCTCCAGTACACGGTGCCCGTCCGCCGGGCGACCGTCCGCACAAAACGGACCGCTCTCCAGTTCAGCGTCCGGCGGGGCCGCTTCCTTCCCGGATCTGCTCGGAATCGGCGTGAGACCTACCACAAGGTGCGGCCGCCGCGACCGCGGCGACCCCCTCGAGCTGCCGCCGATATGCGCCGACCGCAGCTGACGTGGTGAAATGGGCCCATGGACGAGATCAGGGAAGAGCCCTCGAAGTACATCTGGCGCTGGACCCAGTGGTCGTGGGTGTGCGTCGGCGTGGCCGTGCTCATCGTGATGATGGGGATCACGAGCGGCGGGTCCATCACCCCGTGGATCATCGGCGCGATCGCGGTGGCCGTGATCGGAGGCGTGGCGTTCGGGTTCGTCCCCCGCGCCTCCCTCGCCCAGCCCAAGCGTCCCATGACGCCCGGCGCCAAGCGGAAGGCCGCCCGGAAGAAGTGACCCGGGCGCCCTGCGCCACGCAGGGCTCGTGCTAGTCTGAAATCCGCCTCGAGCAGGCACCGCCGATGTAGTTCAATGGTAGAACTTCTGCTTCCCAAGCAGACAGCGCGGGTTCGATTCCCGTCATCGGCTCAACCGCCCGAAAGGGCGTCGTTCGCGGGGCACCTCCTCACCGGAGGTGCCCCGATCGTCATTTTGGCGCTATTCGGCGTCGTCGTCCCCGCGCCCCCTCGCCGGGCACACCGCCGAACCCGGCAGGAAACGCCCACATAGTGCACGATGCACAAACGGGCACGTGAACTTCGTCACATCAACCGATGATCGGCGCCGGTCCGGCTGGGTAGTGTCCGAGATCACACCAACCGTGATGAGGAGTCGATGTGAAGCCCGGATACCTCCCGAGAGTGTTGGCGGATCGGTTCGGAGACGCCCCCGCCGTACGCGACGAGGCCACGGAGATGTCGTTCCGCGAGCTCGACGAAAGGGTGACCGCCGTCGCCGCCCAGTTCCGCGAACAGGGCGTGAACAGGGGCGACGTGGTCGCCGTGATGCTGCCCAACCGGAGCGAACTGGTGATCTCGATTCTCGCCGCCTGGTATCTCGGCGCGGCGGCCACGCCGATCAACCCCAACTTCACCCACGAGGAGGCCGGTCACCAGATCGAGGACGCCCGCGCCGTGCTCGTGGTGAACGCCGGTCACGGGGCACCCTCAGGCGGCCGACCGACAATTAGCGTTGATGACCTAAAGGCCTCGACGGACGACGTGCCGCTCGAACCGGTCGACCTCTCAGGCGACGATCTCGCGCTGGTCATCTACACCAGCGGCTCCACCGGACGCCCCAAGGGCGTGATGCTGACGCACGACAACGCCACGGCGATGTCCGCGATGATGGTCGAGTCCATGAGGATGACGGCGGACGACCACTGTCTGCTCGTGTTGCCGTTGTTCCACGTCAACGCGCTGATGGTCAGTCTGCTGGCGCCCCTGCAGGTCGGGGCGCAGCTCACGATCCTCGGCGGGTTCGATGCGACCAGGTTCTTCGACACGGTCGAACGCCTGCGGCCCACCTACTTCTCCGCCGTGCCCACCATCTACGCCCTTCTTCTCAGCAAGGCCGAGGGGCGGCAGCCGGACATGTCATCCCTCCGGTTCGCCGTCTGCGGCGCCGCCCCGGCCACCCGTGAGCTCCTCGCTGCGGCCGAGGAGTTCCTCGACGCCCCCATCCTCGAGGGATACGGCCTGACCGAGGCCACCTGCGCCTCCGCGGTCAACCCCATCGACGGCCCACGCAAACCCGGCACCGTCGGACCGGCCCTTCCCGGGCAGCGCATCCGGATCGTCGACGACAACCTGCAGGACGTCCCCACCGGGCAGACCGGCGAGGTCCTCATCACCGGACCCACCGTGATGGCCGGCTACCTCAACCGTCCGGAGGCCACCGCCGAGACCATCGTCGACGGCTGGGTGCGCACGGGCGACGTCGGCAGGCTCGACGAGGACGGCTACCTGACCATCGTCGACCGCCTCAAGGACATGATCATCCGCGGCGGCGAGAACCTCTATCCCAAGGAGATCGAGAACGCGATCGGCAGCCTGCCGGGCGTCCTCGAGGTCGCCGTGGTCGGTCAGCCCGACGACGTGATGGGAGAGGTCCCCGTGGCGTTCGTGGTGCCCTACCCCGACGCCGACCTCACCGCCGAGGCGGTGGTCGCGCACTGCCGCCAGCACCTCACACGGGTCAAAGTGCCCGTGCACGTGGAGATCACACCCGTACTGCCCAAAAACCCCGTCGGAAAGATCGACAAACCCGGCCTCCGGGCGTCGCTCGCGGCCTGACGGCCCCTCCCGCGTCCCTGTTCCGGCTCCCTCCCGAGCCCCTCCCCTTCCCCAGACCCCTCCCCACCCGATCCCTCACCGCCACCCTCACCACCGACAAGGAGTACCAGTGGCATTCCTACAAGCCGACGTACCCGACATCGACCCGGAGAAGTTCGAGTCGATCCCCGTCATGGAGCGGATGAAGCTGCTCGCCCACCACTGGGTGGACCACGGCTTCGGCGCCCCGAAGATCATGCACTCCCTCTACCTCGTCAAGGGCCTGTTCTTCTTCATCGGTGGCTGGCTCATCATCGGCCTGTCGACGCCCGGTCTGCCACTGACCGACCTGGGCGCCTGGTGGGGCGAGCTCATCGTCTACCAGAAGGCGATGCTGTGGGTGGTCCTGTGGTCCGCCACCGGCTTCAACGAGTCGTGGGGGCCGCTCGCCTTCAAGTTCAAGCCCAACACCGCCGGCTACCGCTACTGGATGCGGACCGGCACCCTACGGCTCCCGCCCTGGCCGGACAAGGTGCCCTTCACCAAGGGTGACGAGCGCAGGGCCATCGACGTCGCGCTGTACTTCGGCATGCTGGCCAGCCTCGCTCTCGGCCTGGTGCTGCCGGGGCAGCAGACGGCGGCCGCCTACAGCGAGGCGGGCCTCGTCCCCGCCTGGCCCTTCATCACCTACGTGGCGCTGCAGTTGATCCTGGGCCTGCGTGACCGGGTGACCTTCCTGGCCTCACGTCCCGAGCAGTACTCGGTCATCCTGCTCGGCTTCGGCCTGCTCACCCTGTACGGCGGCGGCAGCGTGGACATGATCATCGTGGCCAAGATCGCCATGTTCGCCGTCTGGTGGGGGGCGTTCCTGTCGAAGATCGGCGTGCACTTCACGCCCACCGTGCAAACGATGCTCACCAACGGGCCGTTGGTGAAGTCCAAGGCGCTCCGCCGCTCGCTGTACCGCGACGCGCCCAACGACCTCATGCCCACCAGGGTCGCGTGGTTCGCCGCGCACGTCATGGGGACGATCGTCGAGTTCGTGGTCCCGCTCATCCTCCTGTTCACCACCAACTGGACCGTCGCGGTCCTGGCGGCGGCGTTCATGATGTGCTTCCACGTCTTCATCTACTCGATGTTCGCGCTGGCCATGCCGCAGGAGTGGAACCTCTTCTACGTCTTCGCCACCCCGATCGTGTTCCTGGGCTTCTTCAACGGTGACGGCTACGCGCTCTGGGACGCCAGCAGCGTCTGGGTCGTGGTGGCCGCCGCGGTCCTCACCCTCACGGGGCCGCTGGTGGGCAACTTCCGGCCGGACAAGATCTCGTTCCTCATCTCAATGCGCCAGTACGCCGGGAACTGGGCGAACTCCACCATGGCGTTCCGCAACAACGGCTGCGAGGCCAAGCTGGACAACCCGGAGTTCGTCACCTCGATGACCTCGCCGAAGCACCAGCTCTCGAGCCTGTTCGGGGAGGCGGGGGCGGAGATGTTCCTACAGAAGACGACCGCGTTCCGGATGATGAACACCCAGGGTCGCGGCCACATGTCGATCTTCCCGGATCACCTGGACAGTATGGAGAACTACCGCTTCCGCGAGGGTGAGGTCATGTGCACCTTCTTCTCGGGATGGCAGTTCGGCGACGGCCACCTGTTCGACGAGCGGACCATCGCTGCCGTGCAGAAGCGCTGCAACTTCGCCCCGGGCGAGTTCATCAGCGTGTGGACGGAGTCCCAGCCGCTGCACAAGAAGACGATCGAATACCGCGTCATCGACGCCTCCCTCGGAGTCGTCGAACGCGGCCACTACGACGTCCGTGATGTGGTCAAGCAGCAGCCCTGGCTGCCCGACGGCCCCATCCCGTACACGGTGACCTGGCGTCACCCCGAGTACCTGCCGGCCGACAAGCGGGCCTCCGCTGCGGTCCCGTCCTCCCCTGGTGCCGAGGGCGACCTCTCCGCCCCCGGCCCCGCGACCGGACACGACAAGTCCACGGTGGAGATGAGCTGACTCCATGCCCACAGCGATCATCGTGGGTAGCGGACCCAACGGTCTGGCAGCCGCGTTGACACTCGCCGCCGACGGAGTCGATGTGACCGTCCTGGAAGCATCCGACTCCGTCGGCGGCGGTACGCGGTCCGGAGAGATGACCACGCCGGGCCTGCTGCACGACCACTGTTCCGGGTTCCACCCGCTCGCCCTCGACACCGGGTTCAGCCGGCAGTTCGACCTCGTGGCGCACGGACTGGAATGGGCGCTGCCGGAGGTCCAGTACTCGCACCCCCTCGACGGCAGCAGAGGTGCTGCCGTCTGGCAGTCGGTCGGCCGGACCGCCGCCGGGCTCGGTTCCGACGGCCCCTCCTACCAGCGCGTCTACGGCCCCCTCACCGAGCGATTCCCCCGGATCACCGAGGACTTCCTCCGGCCGCTGTTACACGTTCCGGACCATCCGGTCTCGCTGGCCCGGTTCGGCGCGTACGCGGCGATGCCGGCCGGGCTGCTGGCCCGCCGGTGGCACACCGACGAGGCACGGGCGCTGTTCGCGGGAGTCGCCGCGCACGCCTTCCGGCCCCTGGGCTCGTTCATGTCGTCGGCGATCGGCATCGCACTGGGCACCGCCGCCCACCGCTTCGGCTGGCCGGTGGCCGTCGGTGGCTCCTCGACGATCTCCGCGACGATGGCGGCGATGTTGACCGCGCGAGGAGGGCGGATCGAGACGGGCACCACCGTCCGCGACCTGAGGGAACTCGGCGGGCCGGACATCGTCATGCTCGACACCTCCCCCGGGGCGGCAGCCCGGATACTCGCCGGCGTGCTGCCCCGGCGGGTCGACAGGGCCTACCGCCGCTTCCGCCACGGCCCGGCCGCGTTCCAGGTCGCGTTCGCGGTCGAGGGGGGCATCCCGTGGTCGCACGAGCCGTCGCGGCACGCGGGCACCGTCCATGTCGGCGGCACGTTCGCGGAGGTCGCCGCCGCAGAGCGCCAGGTCGTTCGCGGGGAGATGCCCGACCGTCCGTTCGTCCTGGTCGGCCAGCAGTCGGTCGCCGACCCCGGCAGGGCCCGGGACGGGGTGCACCCGGTCGACGCGTACGCCCACGTCCCCGCGGGCTGGACGGGGGACGCCACGCAGACGATCATCGATCAGATCGAGCGGTTCGCCCCCGGCTTCCGGGACCGCGTCCACTACGTTCACACGCGCTCGCCCCGCGAGATCGCAGATCACAACCCGAACTACGTGGACGGCGATATCGTCACGGGTGCCAATGCCCCCCGGCAGCTGGTCTTCCGTCCGAGGGTCGCCATCGATCCGTATTCGACCGGAGTGCCGGGCGTCTACCTCTGCTCGGCGGCCACTCCCCCCGGTGCCGGCGCACACGGGATGGCCGGGTGGAACGCGGCCCGCTCCGCCCTGACATACCTGTCCCGGCGGTGATCTCGCAGGAAGGACAAGGCAGGACCCCGCCCCGGGACACGGGTGCGGCCCCGCCGGAGAGCATGCTCAGCACCACGCCCCAGAATCCCGAACGTCTCCGCGAGCTGACCCGCCAGATCGGACTGCGGCTCAGCTCGGAGACCGATGCCATCGCCGAGAGCATGACCGCCGCCATCGAGGAGGCCATCGGCGAGCTCACCGAGGAGGAGATGCGGGCTTCGCTGCACGACAGCGTCGTGAACAACGTGCAGGTGATCATCGACCTGTTGTCCCACACCAAGGAGGCCCACCACCTGCCTCCGCTCCCGGACGCGATGAGCTACGCCGTGATGCTCGCCCGGCGGAACGTGTCAGGCGCCGCGCTCCGCCGCGCCTACCACGTCGGGTCCGACCGGCTCCTGGCCCACGTGTTCGACCAAGTGCAAGAGATCGAGTGCGCCGACCACGAGAAGCTCCCGCTGTACCACCACCTGGCGGGCTGGCTCTACCAGTACGTCGACGAGATCACTCGGACCGTCATCGCCGCCCACGAGGAGGAGGTGCGGTACTCGCACAATCAGGCGGAGCGGTCCATCAACTCCCTGGTCAACCGCGTCGTCGACGGGGACGACGTGGACCCCGCCGAGTTCGCGAGGGTCACGGGCTATCGACTCGACCAGGTTCACGTCGGTTGCCGTGTGTGGATCGACGACTTCGGCACCGTCGCCGATCAGGCCCGGCTGCTGGCGACCGTGGTGGGGCAGCTCGCCCGCGCTCTCGGCGTGAGCCGGGGCCCGCTGATGATCACCACCGGGCGCGCCACCGCCGAGGCGTGGTTCGGCATGGAGGGCCGACGCGACCCCGTCGACACCCGGGCGGTGGTGCCGCTGGCGGCGACGCGGGGCGCCCGGGTGGCGTTCGGTGCGGCCGGGGCCGGTGTCGAGGGCTTTCGGACAACCCGGACGCAGGCCGCGCAGGCCGCCACGGTGGCGCAGGCGTCCACGACCGGCCAGGCGACCGTGGTCTCCTACGCTGACGACGGGATCCCGGTGATCGCGCGACTGGCTGAAGACCTCAGCACCACCCGGCGGTGGGTCGGCGAGGTGCTCGGCAGTCTCGCCGCGGACACCGAGGACGCGGCCCGCCAGCGCGAGACCGTCCGGGTCTTTCTCGATTCGGCGGAGAACTACTCGGACACCGCGACCCGACTGCTCCTGCACCGGAACACGGTCAAGTACAGGCTGACCAAGGCCGAGATCGCGTTGGGGCGCCGCCCGGGAGACCGGCGACTGGACACTCAGCTGGCCCTGGCCACCTGCGATGTGCTGGGCAGTGTTGTCCTGACGCCACCGGACGGCGCGCGGTAGCCGATGAGCCCCTTCACGGCCCCGTACCGCGGGAGCCCGGGGCTCGGCGTCATGTCGCGGCCCTGCCGTTCTCGCCCCCGCGGCGACGCAGGAGTTGGAAGCCCGGGATGCCGGCCACCGCCTCGAGGCACTGCTGCGCGACCTCGAGGATCTGGTGGACCTCCGGGGCGACCGTGTCCATCGAGGCGAGCACCGGCATGATGTCGGTCTCCAGACTCTCGCCGAGCGCTGGCAGGTGGTCGATGAACTTCACGACCGCCTTGATCTCCTCCGGGTCGACCGACTGGAGGACCTCGCCGGCGATCGGCTCCAGCAGAGAGACGGTCTTGTCCGCCCACACGAGCACCTCGGTGAGGCGCGTCGCGACGCGGCGCGCGACCTCGGGGTCGAACTCGGCGTCGACGAGCAGCGCCTCGACGACCGGCTTGACGGGAGCCAGCGCGGAGTCCGCGAAGTCGAGCAGCGGCACGACCCGCTCCACGAGCGTGCCCGCGTCGAGGACCAGTTCGTCCGCGGTGTCCACGGTCGCGCCGACGCGGGAGACCACCCCCTCCGCCGAATCGATGGTGGCGTCCACGCGACGCACCACGCCCTCCGCGGAGTCGATCGTGGCGTCCACCCGACGCACCACACCCTCCGCCGAATCGATGGTGCCGTCCACCCGACGCACCACACCCTCCGCCGAATCGATGGTGCCGTCCACCCGACGCACCACCCCCTTCGCGTTGGTCACCGTGCCGGCCACCTGGTCGATCATCCGGTCGGCCCTGGCGACGGTGGTTCGGACGTCGTCGACAGTGCTGGTCGCGGAGGCGACGATCCCGTCGATCGCCCGCACGGTCCGGTTCACCTCGTCGAGCAGGTCCTGGATCCGCTCGACCACCACCTGGACGTCGTCGAGCAGCGCGAGTACCCGAGCGGGCAGGAGGATCAGCTCCCTGGCCAGCCCGAGTTGCCACTCGACCACACGGAACGCCGCCCCCACCACGGAGACGGCGGAGGGCGCCCGCCGCTGGATCTCTGCCATGAGGTGATTCTGCCCCACCGTCTCCCTCACCGTGGGTGCCGCGACGAGCCCGCCCGGGAACCCGCGGAGGGACGCGGCCTGCGGAATCAGAGCCTTCCCTCACCTTGGACTGTTCGCGGACAACGCATTAGCATCGGCGTTGTTACCGACGAGTAGGTTCCAGTGGCCCCGTGGGCGAGCAGCACCGACTCTTCGGGCGCGACCAATTCCATGACACGCACTCCGATCGGAGAAGACCGTAATGGGTCACTACAAGAGCAACGTCCGGGATCTCGAGTTCAACATGTTCGAGGTCCTTGGCATGAACGAGGCACTCGACGCCGGCGAGTTCGGCGACATGGACACCGAGACCGCCAAGGGCATCCTCGACGAGGTCTCCGCCCTGGCCGAGGGCCCGGTTGCCGAGTCCTTCGCCTCCGCCGACCGCAACCCGCCGGTGTTCGACCCGGAGACCCACTCGGTCTCCATCCCCGAGGACTTCAAGAAGTCGTTCAAGGCGTGGTTCGACGCCGGCTACTGGTCGATGGGCCTGCCCGACGAGATCGGCGGCATGCCCGCCCCCCGCGCCATGGTGTGGGCCGTCGGCGAGATGATGCTCGGCTCCAACGCCCCCGCGTTCATGTACTCGGCCGGCCCGGCCTTCGCCGCCGTCCTCTACGAGAACGGTACCGAGGAACAGAAGAAGTGGGCCGCCACCTGCGTCGAGCGTGGCTGGGGCGCCACCATGGTCCTCACCGAGCCCGACGCCGGTTCGGACGTCGGCGCCGGCCGGACCAAGGCCGTCAAGCAGGACGACGGCTCCTGGCACATCGAGGGCGTCAAGCGGTTCATCACCTCGGCCGACTCGGACGATATGTTCGAGAACATCTTCCACCTGGTTCTGGCGCGCCCCGAGGGCGCCGGGCCGGGCACCAAGGGCCTGTCCCTGTTCTTCGTGCCGAAGTTCCACTTCGACTTCGAGTCCGGCGAGCTGGGTGAGCGCAACGGCGTGTTCGTCACGGGCGTCGAGCACAAGATGGGCATCAAGGCCTCGACCACCTGTGAGCTCACCTTCGGTGGCCACGGTGTGCCCGCCAAGGGCTGGATGGTCGGCGGCGACGAGCTGAACCAGGGCATCCGTCAGATGTTCGACGTCATCGAGCACGCTCGCATGATGGTCGGCACCAAGGCCATTTCGACCCTGTCGACCGGGTACCTCAACGCTCTGGAGTTCGCCAAGGAGCGCGTCCAGGGCGGCGACATGACCGAGATGGCCGACAAGACCGCGCCCCGCGTGACGATCACCCATCACCCGGACGTGCGTCGGGCGCTCATCCGCCAGAAGGCGTTCGCCGAGGGCCTGCGCGCGGTGTACATGTACACCGCCGCCCACCAGGACCCCGAGACAGCCGTGCGCGCGTCGGGCGCGGACGCTGCTCTGGCCCACCGCGTCAACGACCTGCTCCTGCCGATCGTCAAGGGTGTCGGTTCCGAGCGTGCCTACGAGCTGCTGACGGAGTCGCTGCAGACCTTCGGTGGGTCGGGCTTCCTGCAGGACTACCCCATCGAGCAGTACATTCGTGACGCCAAGATCGACTCCCTCTACGAGGGCACGACGGCCATCCAGGCGCAGGACTTCTTCTTCCGCAAGATCGCCCGAGACCGTGGGACCGCGGTCGGTCACATCTCCGCGCAGATCAAGCACTTCCTCGAGAACGACGCGTGCGGCGGGAAGCTGGCCGCCGAGCGCGAGCTGCTGGCCACCGCGCTGGCCGACGTCGAGGCCATGATCGGCACGTGCTTCGAGCACCTCATGGGCTCCCAGGACGAGCCGAAGCGCCTGTACACGATCGGGCTCGCATCGGTGCGCGTGCTCATGGCGTTCGGTGACCTCATGATGGGTTGGCGTCTGCTGGTCGGCGCCGAGGTCGCCCTGGGCAAGGTGGACGGCGCGTCTGACGACGACAAGGCCTTCTACAACGGCAAGATCGCCGCCGCCCGGTGGTTCGCGACGAACGAACTGCCCCTCCTCACCGCCACCCGGGGAATCGTCTCGGGGCTCGGCAACGAGCTCATGGAGCTGGACGAGGCCGCGTTCTGACTCACCTCTGACGGGCGGGCCCGCCCCGACCGCTAGACGAATCCGCTACTCCGGCTCCGGATCCGCTCCCTCTCCACGGGTAGCGGATCCGGAGGCCGGGTAGCGGATTTCGTATTTGCGCGAGCGGTGGTAGCGGGAAGCCCCGAGTCCTAGGGTCGGGGCCACGACCAGCCCCACCGGACGGGCGAAGCCTTCTACCCGAGGAGAATCGATGTCCGAGGAGCGCAGGCACGACGACCCCGTTCTGACCACCCGCCAGGGACACCCGGTCCACGACAACCAGAACACCCGCACCGTCGGGGCCCGCGGGCCGGCGACGCTGGAGAACTACCAGTTCCTGGAGAAGATCAGCCACTTCGACCGCGAGCGGATCCCGGAGCGGGTCGTCCACGCGCGCGGTTTCGTCGCGTACGGCGAGTTCGAGGCGACCGGGAAGTGGGGCGACGAGCCCATCTCGAAGTACACCAGGGCCAAGCTGTTCCAGGAGGCGGGCAAGAAGACCGACGTCGCCATCCGCTTCTCCACGGTGATCGGCGGCCGGGACTCCTCCGAGGTGGCGCGGGACCCGCGCGGCTTCGCGGTGAAGTTCTACACGGAGGACGGCAACTGGGACCTCGTCGGCAACAACCTCGGCGTCTTCTTCATCCGCGACGCCATCAAGTTCCCGGACGTCATCCACTCCCTCAAGCCCGACCCCATCACGTTCCGCCAGGACCCCGCGCGGATCTACGACTTCATGTCGCAGTCGCCGGAGGCGATGCACATGCTGGTCAACCTCTTCAGCCCCCGCGGCATCCCGGCCGACTACCGGCACATGCAGGGCTTCGGCGTGAACACCTACCGCTGGGTCAACGCCGAGGGCGAGAGCCATCTGGTGAAGTACCACTGGCTGCCCCATCAGGGTGTCAAGAGCCTCACCGAGGAGGACGCGGCGAACATCCAGGCCAACGACACCGGTCACGCCTCCAAGGATCTGTACGAGGCCATCGAGAACGGCGACTACCCCAAGTGGGATCTGGTCGTGCAGATGATGTCGGATGACGACCATCCCGAGCTGGACTTCGACCCGCTGGACGACACCAAGACGTGGCCGGAGAACGACTTCGAGCCGAAGCTGGTCGGCACCATGACGCTCAACCGCAACATCACCGACCACCACAACGAGAACGAGCAGATCTCGTTCGGTACCGGCGTCCTGGTCGACGGCCTGGAGTTCTCCGACGACAAGATGCTGGTCGGTCGCACGTTCTCCTACAGCGACACCCAGCGTTACCGCGTCGGCGCCAACTACCTGCAACTGCCCGTCAACAGCGCCAAGAACGCCACGGTCGCCACGAACCAGCGCGGCGGCTCGATGTCGTACGGAGTGGATCTGCAGGGGCAGAACCCCCACGTCAACTACGAGCCGTCCACGATGAACGGCCTGCACGAGTCCGAGCCGACAGGCGAGGAGGAGGTGGGTCCCGAGCTGCGGGGTCGCCTCACGCGCAGCGAGTACCCCCGCACCAACGACTACGTGCAGGCGGGCCAGCGCTTCCGCCTCATGGAGGACTGGGAGCGCGACGACCTCGTGAAGAACTTCATCGACAACATCGGGCAGGCCACCCGCGAGGTGCAGGAGCGTATGGTCTGGCACCTGTTCATGTGCGAGGACGAGCTCGGCCAGCGCGTCGGCGACGGTCTGGGCATCTCGGCCGACGACGTCCGTCACCTCGAGCCGCTGCCCAAGCAGCAGCTGACCGACGAGGAGCGCGAGCGCATGGCCAATCTCGGCAAGAACGGCCCCCGCAACGTGGAGGGCCTGACGATGACGCACTGCGTGCCCAACGAGCGGGTCGTCGTCGAGCGCTGACAGCCGCGCACCGGCCCGGCCGGCCCCCACCGGCCGGGCCACCCCACCGAAATCCGCTACCCGGAATCCGGATCCGCTACCCCGACAGGAGTAGCGGATCCGGGCGGAGGGTAGCGGATTTTGTTCGTGCGGGCGGCGCCGTGCGTGCGGGCGGCGCCGGGCGTGTGGGGCGCGGCCTGTCAGTTGCCGGGCAGGCCGGGGATGCGGATCTCCGGCAGGCCCGGGATGCGGATCGGTCCCGGGCCGGGCGGCGGCGGGGGAGGTGGCGGTGCGTCGGCGTCAGCGGCGGGCTGCTCGGCCCGGCACTCGATCCGCTCCCGCGGGGGGTAGGTGGACGACACGGTGTCGGTGCTGACGGTGGCGCCGCCACGCTGGACGGTCCGGGTGACCCGTGCCGTGTAGCCGTCCCGCCCCGCGCTCGGGGTACAGCCGGCGGTGGTGACCACCCGGGTCGGCGCCCGCCGGACGTCCGTGCGGGGCGCCGTGGAGATACGGACGGTGTATTCGCGAGTGCCCCACAGTCGGACCGTCACCGAGTTCCCGCTGCCGGAGGCGTCGATCACGAGCCCCGTGTCCTGCGCGTTGCGGAACCCCACGTCGGCCGAGGCCGTGGCATCCCGCCCGGCGGGGAACGCGTCGCCGTCGACACCACGCGACGTGCGCACCGGATCCTGGGCACCGGCCTCGAACGCGGCGTTGAACAGTGCGGTGGCCACGGCGTCGGCGGAGGTGTCCCCGGAGACCGTGCCGGCGAGCTCCTCCATCGAGAAGCTCTCCCCCGCGGGGATGAAGTGCCCGGCGAGCGAGGCGATCATCGACTGGGCCCGCCCGTTCGCGCCGACGGCCACCGTGAACTGACCGACCGGCTCGCGGATGCCGGCCCGTTCCGCCTCCTCGGTGGTGAGCTCGGGATCGCGGCCCACGTAGCTGACCGGCAGCACGCGCGGGCCCGCGGTGTCCGTGAGCTGGCCGGGGAGAGCACCGAGCAACGGACCCCACTCGACCGTCCGTCCCTGGACCGCGGGCACGACCGTGGCGGTGGTCCCGCTGAACTCGAAGCCGGCGTCCCTGCCCTCCTGTTCGGTCGGCTCCAGGAGCGGCTCGAGGATCCCCTTGGCGGCGTCGGCGTCGAAGCGCGGCTCGAGCACGTCGCCCTCGCGGACGAAGGTCAGGTACTCGCCGATCCGATCGCGGGGGAAGACCACGGGCACGGCGTCGGGGTCGTCCGGGTCGATCATCTCGATCTCCCGCTCGGCGGACTCGGGACGCTCCCGGCCGGCGGGCGGCGGTGGGGCCGGCAGCCGGGTGGTGATGGTCGTGACCGGCGGCTCGGTCCCGTCCTCACGGATCCGGGAGGCCAGCAGCGTCACGTCGCGGGTGGCGGCGGGTTCGGCCACGTCCCGGATCAGTGCGCGGACCTGCTCGGCGTCGGTCTCAGTGGGCGTGTAGTCCACGGGCAGGTCCACGCCGTCGTCGTCGAGCCAGTGCTCGAGCACCGCGTCGCGGGAGTTCTCGATCTGCAGGCGCTGGCCGTCGAGCGGGATGGCCGACCGGACCTGGTCGCGGTCGAACCAGATGGCCCCCTCGCGGGGTTCGAAGTCGGCCTGCAGCGCGAGCCGTTCGAGGAAGTCGGTGAGCCGGGCGTCGGGGATGACGCTGGCGATGCCGACGTCGGTGGACCACACCAGGCTGATCAGCCGGGTGATCGGGTTGAGGGGCTGCTCACCGGCCCGGTCGAGCGTGCCCTGCCAGTCCACCGACAGTCCGACCGCCTGCGGGTCCAGCGTCGTGGACACGGCCCCGGCGCGGAGATCCACCTCGTCGTCGACCTGTGGCCCCAACTCCTCGACCAGGCGCCGCTCGGCGTCGGCCGTGGTCATCCCCCCGACCTCGCTCCCGGCGACCTCGGTGCCGCGCGGTACGCGCCCGATGCTGTTGACCAGGTCGAATCCGTACAGCACTGAGAGCGCCATGAACACGCCCACGCCCGTGTACAGCCAGCGCGAATGCACGCGGTAGCTGCGCCGCTCGGACGCGGTCGGCCGGGGCCCCGCCCCCTCGATGGCGACGGGCCGGGCCGGGCCGCCGCCGGTGCTGGTGGACTCCTCCACTCGTCACGTCTCCTCACGAAGCGGGGCGGCGTCCCCGGCGGGGCGCCGGCCTCAAGACTCCCGCACGAAGCGCTGTGCACACCACTATGACGGACCGGTGCGATGCGCGCAGCCCCCGCGCCGAGCGCGGGGGCTGCAGGTCAGGCGTTACGAGGGTGGGTCAGCGCTCGACGATCGCGGTGACACCCTGGCCACCGGCCGCGCAGATGGACACGAGCGCGCGGCCGCCGCCCTTCTGCTCGAGCAGCTTGGCGGTGGCGGCCAGGATGCGGCCACCGGTGGCGGCGAACGGGTGGCCGGCCGCCAGCGAGGAGCCGTTGACGTTGAGCTTGGACCGGTCGATCGAGCCCAGCGCCTTGTCCAGGCCCAGCCGCTCGGTGCAGTACTCCTCGGACTCCCACGCGGCGAGCGTGGCCAGGACCTGCGAGGCGAACGCCTCGTGGATCTCGTAGTAGTCGAAGTCCTGCAGGGTGAGGCCGTTGCGGGCCAGCAGCCGCGGCACGGCGTAGGTGGGGGCCATGAGCAGGCCGTCCGGGTTGCGCCCTTCCTTGCCGTGGATGAAGTCCACGGAGGCGGTCTCGGAGTCCACGAGGTAGGCGCGGACGGGCAGCTTGTGCTCGGCCGCCCACTCCTCGCTGGCCAGCAGCACCGCGGAGGCGCCGTCGGTGAGCGGGGTGGAGTTGCCGGCCGTCATGGTGGCCTCGGTGCCGTGGGCCTCGGCGTCACGCTTGCCGAAGACGGGCTTGAGCTTGCCCAGCTTCTCCTCGGAGGAGTCGGGCCGCATGTTGTCGTCGCGGGCCACGCCCAGGTACGGGGTGACCAGGTCGTCCTGGAAACCCGACTCGTAGGAGGCGGCGAGGTTGCGGTGGCTGGCCGCGGCCAGGGCGTCCTGGTCGGCGCGCGAGACGCCGAACTCGCGGGCGGTGATCGCGGCGTGCTCGCCCATGGACAGCCCGGTGCGCGGCTCGGCGTTCTGCGGCTGCTCGGGCACGAGGCTCTGCGGGCGGATCTCGCCGAGCAGCTTGAGTCGGTCAAGGTTGCTCTTGGCCGCGGTGAGCTTGATGAGGGTCTTGCGCAGGTCGTCGTTGACCGCCAACGGGGCGTCCGAGGTGGTGTCGGTGCCGCCGGCGACGCCGGACTCGATACGGCCGAGCGCGATCGCGTCGGCGACCTGGATGGCGGCGGCCAGGCCGGTACCGCAGGCCTGCTGCACGTCGTAGGCCGGGGTCGACGAGTCGAGGACGGAGCCGATGACGGACTCGCGGGTGAGGTTGAAGTCGCGGGAGTGCTTGAGCACGGCGCCGGCGACGACGGACCCGAGGCGCTCGCCCTGCAGGTTGTAGCGGCTGGCCAGCCCGTCGATCGCCGCGGTGAGCATGTCCTGGTTGGAGGCGTCCGCGTACTTGCCGTTCGAGCGGGCGAAGGGGATTCGGTTGCCGCCGACGATGGCGACCTTGCGGGGGCTTGTGGTCACGTGTGTCACTCCCGTTTGTTCTCGGTGTCCGGTGGCCCGAAACGCGGCCCTGGCAGTATTGTTACTCAGCAGTAAGTTACTTGTCGACCCGCAGTACCGCACCTTTCCCAGGAGATGATCGCCATGGCGCAGGGCAACCTCGACCTCTACTCGCAGTTCGTGACCTCGGCCCCCGGGTCATTCATCGCCGGCAAGGTCGGCCTCCCGCAGCCGGAGCAGCTGCGCCGTCACGAGGCCGGTCAGCCCGCCCTCCACGGTCCGGTCCTCATCGGCGGGGAGGGTCGCCTGGTCGAGCCCGTCCGCGAGATGCTCTCCGGGGACTACGAGCTGGCCGCCGCCGGCGCCGAGGACAAGTTCGCCGGCCTCGTCTTTGACGCCACGTCATTCAAGCGGCCCGAAGACCTGGTCGCGCTGTACGAGTTCTTCAACCCGGTCGTGCGCAGCGTCATGGCCAGCGGCCGCATCGTCGTCCTGGGCACGACGCCCGAGGAGACCGGCTCGGTCGAGGAGCGCATCGCCCAGCGCGCGCTCGAGGGCTTCACGCGCTCGCTCGGCAAGGAGATGAAGCGGGGCTCCACCGTCCAGCTCGTGTACGTCTCCCCCGACGCCGACGCGGGCGCCTCCGGGCTCGAGTCGACCCTGCGGTTCGTCCTGTCGGCCAAGTCGGCGTACGTCGACGCCCAGGTGTTCCGCGTGGGCGCCGGTTCCGCCACCGCCCCGTCGTCGTGGGACCGACCGCTCGAGGGCAAGCTCGCCGTCGTCACCGGGGCCGCGCGCGGCATCGGTGCGGAGATCGCGGCGGTCCTCGCCCGCGACGGTGCACACGTGATCTGCTGTGACATCCCCGCCGCGGGCGAGTCGCTCTCGGCCACCGCCAACAAGGTCGGCGGCACCTCCCTGCCGCTCGACGTCACCGCCGCCGACGCCGCCGAGGTGCTGGCCAAGCACGTCACCGAGCGTCACGACGGCCGCCTCGACATCCTCGTCCACAACGCCGGAATCACCCGGGACAAGACCCTCGCCGGCATGGACGCCGCGCGCTGGGAGTCCGTCATGGCCGTCAACCTCATCGCCCCCGAGCGGATCACGGCCGAGCTCGCCGAGAAGGGCATCCTCGGCGAGGGCTCGCGCGTGGTGGGCGTGTCCTCCATCGCGGGCATCGCCGGCAACCGCGGCCAGACCAACTACGCCGCCTCCAAGGCCGGCGTGATCGGCTTCGTCAACGGCGCCTCCGCGGAGCTGGCCTCCAAGAACATCACGGTCAACGCCGTGGCGCCGGGCTTCATCGAGACCCAGATGACCGCCGCCATCCCGTTCGCGACCCGCGAGGCCGGTCGCCGCATGAACTCCCTGCAGCAGGGCGGCCTGCCGGTCGACGTGGCCGAGACCATCGCCTTCTTCGCCAACCCCGCCTCCTCCGCGGTCACCGACAACGTGATCCGCGTGTGCGGGCAGTCGCTGCTGGGGGCGTGATCGATCGTGGAATACACCCGGCTCCCCGGAATCCCCAACCTGCTCGGCCAGTACGGCAAGGCCGCGGTCGGCGCCCTCCCTGTCGTCGGCGGCTCCCGTGACGGAAAGTCGATGCCGTCGAAGGGCGTCGAGGTCACCGGCGTGCGCGTGGACGTGGCGAACCTCGCCGCCTACGCGCGCGTGTGCGGCCTGCGCCTGACCGACGAGCTGCCGCTGACGTACCCGTTCACGCTGGCGTTCCCCTTGAGCATGCAGCTCATGCTGGACCCGGACTACCCGGTGCCGGCCATGGGCTCGGTGCACCTGACCAACGAGATCGAATCGCGCCGCGCGCTGCGCGTCGGCGACGAGCTCAACATCCGCGCGCACGCCGAGAACCTGCGGGAGCATCCGGCGGGGTTGCTGTTGGACGTGGTCACCGAGATCAGGACAGGCGACGACGACGAGCCCGCCTGGGTGCAGCGGTCGGGCCTGCTCTCCAAGCGCAGGACCTCCCTGACCCCGCCGAAGGACGCGCCGCGCCCGCCTAAGCCCGCGCCGCCCACCGCGGCCGAGATCGGCGACCCCACGGTGGTGAAGTCGGTGTCCGAGGCGCAGATCTCGGAGTACGCGGCCGTGTCCGGCGACCGCAACCCGATCCACGTCTCCCGCGTGGGCGCCAAGGCGTTCGGGTTCCCGAACGTCATCGCCCACGGAATGTGGACCGCCGCGACGCTGCTCGGCGTGGTCGAGGGCGAGATCCCCCGGCGCGCCCGCTACTCGGTGGAGTTCGGCAAGCCGGTGATCCTGCCCGCCAAGCTGGGGATCTACGCCCGGCGCGGAGGGGCCGGCGACCCGGCCTGGTCGCTGGCCGTGCGCAACCCCAAGAAGCTGGAGACCGTGCACGCGACGGCGACGATCGAGGAACTCTAGGCCCCGCGGCGCACGCATCGACGAGAGCGTCCCGCACGCACCGCCCGAGAGGCGGCGTGCGGGGCGCTCCTGTCGTCTGGGGGTGTCGTAGGCGTCGGATATCGTCATCTGAGCCCTCGGATCGATCGTCGGTGCGGTGACGGTCGCGGCCGTCACCGCGATGGTGGTTCCGTTGACCGCGAACGCCCAGAGTGCGGCGCCCGGTTCACTGTCCGGGTCGCTGGACGCCGGTTCATCGGGCTCGGCCGGGTCGGGCTCGGCCGGGTCGGGCTCAGCCGGGTCGATCGGGTCGGTCGGGTCCGCCGGGTCCGCGGGTTCGTTGGGCGCGCCGGCCGCCCGACCCGAGGACCGCTATCCGGACGAGCCCCTGCCCGCCGGGCCGGGGGTCGAGGTGGAGACACTGGTCGGCGGCCTGACCATCCCGTGGGACGTGGTCCGCGATCCGAACGGCGTGGTGGTGACCGGTGAGCGCGGGACGGGCAGGGTTGTCGCGATCCACCCCGACGGGACGACCACCGACGTCGCGGCCGACTTCGGGGACCTGTTCACCGGCGGCGAGAGCGGCCTGATGGGTGTGGCGTTGGCGCCCGACTTCGCCCAGAGCCGCGAGGTCTACACCTGCCACTCGGAGAACTTCGCCGATGGCACGCCCGGTGACAGCCGCGTCACCGCCTGGCGCGCGGCGGACGACTGGTCGGCGCTCGAGGATCCCGAGGTGATCGTCCCCGGCATCGCCCGGCAGAACATCGGCCACCACTCCGGGTGCCGCATTCTCGCCCACCCGGACGGCACGCTCTACATCGGCACCGGTGACACCTTCCACGGCGCGGTCCCCCAGGACCTGCGGTCGCTCGGCGGCAAGGTCCTGCACGTGACCCGCGACGGCTCCCCCACACAGCGCCCGGCCCGAATTCCGGGCGCGGACCCGCGCATCTTCACCTTCGGCCACCGCAACGTCCAGGGCCTGGCCCTGCAGCCGGGGACGGGACGCCTCTTCTCGGCCGAGCACGGCACGCACCGCGACGACGAGATCAACCAGCTGCGAGCCGGCGGCAACTACGGGTGGGACCCGCTGCGGCCCGGGATCAACGAGCGCGACCATGACGACGCCTCGCCCATGACGGATCTGGTGAGGTTCCCCGACGCGGTCGAGGCGACGTGGTCGTCCGGCGATCCCACGCTCGCGACGAGCGGGATCGCGTTCCTGGACGATCCGGCGTGGGGCGAGTGGGACGGCGCGCTGGCGGTCGCGATGCTCAAGACCAAGCAGATCGTGCTGATGAGGCTCGACGAGAACGGGACCGGCGTGCTGGAGCTCGGGGCCGTCATCCCCGGCGAGCACGGCCGCATCCGCTCCCTGACCGCCGAGCCCGGCGGCACGCTGCTGGCCACCACCTCGAACGGAGGCGGCCGTGACGAGGTGCTCCGAATCCGGCCCGCCGCCGTTCCGGTGCCGCCGGCGCCGGGGGTCGAATAGGTTCGGACGCACGGAGGTTGATCCCCTCCCCGAGTCGTCCGACCCAGGAGCAGCCGTGCCCAGTTCCACCTTCCCCCGTACCCTCGCCGGGCTCGCCGCCGCGGCGGCGGTCACCGTCGCCGTCCCCCTCACCGCCTGCGCCCAGAGCAGCCTGCCCGGCGGCTCGTCCGGGTCGATCGACACCAGCCTCATCCCGCCGGGCAGCCTCTTCCCCGCCACCCCGGGTATCGGCGCCGGCGAGGGCGTCGCGGTAGTGGAGGGCCCGGCGGTCGAGACCGAGACGGTCATGGACGGGCTGACCATCCCGTGGGACGTGGTCCGCGCACCGGAGGGGACCCTCCTCACCGGCGAGCGGGGCGGACGGATGGTCGTGCAGCGCCCCGGTGAGGAGCAGCGCGAGATCGGGATCGACCTGCCGGGCCTGTTCCGGCAGTCCGAGAGCGGTCTGATGGGCATGGCCGTGGACGCGGGCTTCGCTCAGAACCGCGAGATCCACGTGTGCTGGTCGCGGTCGCTCGGGGGCGAGCGTGACAACCGGATCTCCACCTTCGCCGTCGACGAGGACTGGACCGCCATGACGAAGGTCCGCGACACCCTCACCGGGATCCCACTCGGCGCGACCGGCCTCCACAGCGGCTGCCGCCTGCTCACCGCCCCCGACGGTTCCATCTACATCGGCACCGGGGACACCTTCACCGGCCCGGCCCCTCAGGACCCCGAGTCGCTGGCCGGCAAGAACCTGCACATCACGCCGGACGGCGACCCCGCGACGGGGGACTCGGTGGTCCACACGATCGGCCACCGCAACATCCAGGGTCTGGCGATCCACCCCGACACCGGCCGGATCTACTCCGCCGAGCACGGCCCGGACGTCGACGACGAGGTGAACCTGCTCGAACCCGGCGGGAACTACGGCTGGAACCCCGACGTCGGCGGCCGCTACGACCAGAACGTGCCGATGACCGACACCGCCAGGTTCCCGGACGCGATCGAGGCCGTCTGGTCCTCGGGCGCCCCGACGCTGGCGCCCGCGGACATCGAGTTCCTCGGCCCCGAGTGGGGCGAGTGGGCCGGCGCGCTGGCGATGGCCAACCTCAAGACACAGAAGCTGGTGCTGCTCCGACTGAGCGACGACGGCCGCTCGGTGATCGACGCCTCCGTGCTGCTCGAGGGCGAGTTCGGCCGGCTGCGGTCCCTGGCCCCCGAGCCGGACGGCTCACTGCTGGTGACCACCTCCGACGGCGACGGTCGCGACTCGGTGTTCCGGGTCAGCCCCGCCGGAGCCTGACGGCGGCCGCCGGGCGACTAGAGCGCCAGCACGCGCCGGGCGGCGTCGGCCAACGCGACCGCGTAGCC
>NZ_KV823974.1:0-1100 GCF_001815995.1 Dietzia sp. HMSC21D01
GATCGACCACGTCCGCGCGGTGACCGGGGCGCCGCAGGTCGACCTGGTGGGCTACTCGCAGGGCGCCGCGATCGCCGGCTACACCACCAAGGTGCTGCGGCCCGGCGCGGTGGCGAACGTCGTCTCGGTGGGCGGTTACTGGGGCGCCGACAACAGCGGGCTCATCCCGCACCAGCTGCCGCGCGAGGTCGCCGGCCTCGGCCTGTGGGCCGCCAACCTGCGGGGACTGGCCGAACTGTCACCGGGCAGCCCCATGCTCGCCGCCTGGTATGCATCGCCCCGGGTTTGATGGAGACATCGATTACCCGGGAAGGGATCATTGGGAATATGGGAGCACCTCGCAAGTACCCGGATGAGCTTCGTGAACGCGCGACGCGGATGGCGCTGGAAGCACTGTCCGACCCCGACCGCTCGCATGGTGCGATCGTGCGTGTCGCCGAGCAGCTCGGCGTGCACCGCGAAGCACTACGGACCTGGGTCCGCAAAGCCCAGGCCGAGGGCCAGGACGCCTCGTCGGTCTCGGCTGATCGCGACGCCCGCCTGGCCCAGCTGGAGAAGGAAAACCGCGAGCTACGGCGGGCGAACACGATCTTGAAGCAGGCGTCGGCTTTTTTCGCGGAGCTGGACCGTCCACAGCGCTGAAGGTCGAGTTCATCGACCGCCACAAGGACGAACACGGTGTCCAGCCGATCTGCGACGCACTGGCCGAGACCAGCGCCGCGATCGCGCCTTCGTCCTACTACGCCGCCAAGACCCGGCCGCCCTCAGCGCGGTCGGTTCGCGACGCCGAACTGACGGCCGCGATCACCACGATGTACGAGGAGAACTACCACGTGTACGGAGCCCGGAAGATGTGGAAGGAGCTGGGCCGCGCCGGCCACCAGGTCGCCCGCTGCACCGTCGAACGCCTCATGAGAGCCGAAGGCCTCAAAGGGGTCCAGCGGGCCAAGTCGCCGCGCACCACCCGGCCAAGGGCTGAGACTGAGCGGCCCGCTGACCTGGTGGAACGCAAGTTCGTCGCCGAGCGCCCGAATCAACTTTGGGTCGCCGACATCACCTACATTCGCACGTACGCCGGGTGGGTGTACGCGGCGTTCATC
>NZ_KV823975.1:0-5374 GCF_001815995.1 Dietzia sp. HMSC21D01
CCGGTCACCACGCGGCCTCCCCGGCGGCGCCGCGGGGGCGGCTGCGCCGGGTGGTTCCTCGTGGTGTTCGTCCTGGTCGCCGCCCTCGCGGTCGCCGCGGCGGTCGCGCTGTCCAACCTCGGCGTCTTCGGCCCCGGCGGGTTGTTCGGCGGCGGCACCACCACTTTGCGGACGCCGTCCACCACGCCCGTCACCACCGTGACCACCCAGGCGCCGGCCCCCGCACCCACGCCGCGGCCGAGCCCCACCCCGTCCCCCACGCCGACACCGGAGCCCTCACCGTCGCCGACCGGGGCGCCGACCACCTCCGACCTGCAGGACATGCTCGACTCGCTCACTTCCGAGTTCAGCTCGCTCCTGCCGCAGCAGGGCGAGGGCCAACAGGGCGCACAGGGCCAGGGTCAGCAGGGCCAGGGTCAGCGCCAGGGCGGCGAGGGCCGCGGCGACGGCCCCCAGGCCAGCGGGCGTACCGGCGGCGACGTCGTACCCGTGCCGGCGCGCGCCGGGGGTGAGGGCGCATGACCACACCGTCCGTCCTCGCGGGCCGGTACGAGATCGGCGAGACCCTGGGCTACGGCGGCATGTCGCAGGTCCACCGGGGCCGCGACACCGTCCTCGGCCGCGACGTCGCCGTGAAGATCATGCGGCCCGAGCTGGCCCGGGATGAGACCTTCTACCAGCGCTTCCGCCGGGAGGCGCAGAACTCGGCGTCGCTCAACCACCCGTCGATCGTCGCGATCTACGACCAGGGCGAGGAGCACACCGACGAGGGCTCCCTGCCGTACATCGTCATGGAGCTCGTCGAGGGCGACACGCTGCGCGACCTCATCCGCATGGACGGGCCGATGCCGCTCGAGCGGGCGCTCGGCGTGATGGCCGACGTGTGCGGGGCGCTCGACTTCTCGCACAAGAAGGGCATCATCCACCGCGACGTCAAGCCGGCCAACGTCATGATCTCCCGCGACGGCGCGGTCAAGGTGATGGACTTCGGCATCGCGCGCGCGGTCAGCGACTCCTCGTCGACGCTCACCACCACGTCGTCGGTCCTCGGCACCGCGCAGTACCTGAGCCCGGAGCAGGCGCGCGGTGAGAAGGTCGACGCCCGGTCGGACCTGTACTCCGCCGGCTGCGTGCTCTACGAGATGGTCGCCGGGGTGCCGCCGTTCACGGGCGAGTCGCCGGTGGCGGTGGCGTACCAGCACGTCCGCGAGTCCCCGCGGCCGGCGTCGGCGGTCAACCCGGAGGTGACGCGGTACGTCGACGCGGTGGTCATGCAGGCCATGGCCAAGAACCCGGAGAACCGTTACACGTCGGCCGGGGAGATGCGCACCGACCTCATCACGGTGCTCACCGGCGGCCGTCCGGCGGCGCCGTTGGTGTTGTCCGACGACGACCTCGACGACGACGAGCGGCCCGACGCGCCACACGGGTTCACCGGCGCGGGGTACGGGACCGGCCGGCCCCAGCAGTCTCCCTCGGACGCACTCACCGAGGCGCACGATCTGGCGGGCGTGACCGGTGGCACGGCCGGCGGAGCCGCGGGTGCCGCGGCGGGGTCCCGTCCCGCATCCCACTCCGCGGGCGGTCGCCGGCCGACGACCCGGGACGACGAACGCCGCAGGCCACGGGGGGTGGCGATCGCGTTGGCGGTGCTCCTCGTGCTGGGCGGCGTCACCGCCGTGTCCCTGTGGGCAACCTCGAACGGCGGGGACGGCGGTATCTCGCGGACGCAGGAGGTGACGATCCCGGAGGTGGCGCAGCGTCCGGTGGCCGAGGTGGTCGAGGAGCTCACCGCGCTCGGCCTCGAGCCGGTGCAGGCACCGGCGCCGCACCCTGAGATCCCGGAGGGACACGTCATCTCGTCGGACCCGATCGCCGGCAAGCGCCTAGCGGTGGACTCGGAGATCAACCTGATCGTGTCCACGGGCAAGCCGATCCTGTCGGTGCCCAACGTCATGGGGATGTCGCCCGCCGACGCCCGTCTGGCGCTGGAGGAGGCCGGGTTCCAGGTCGTCCCGGAGAACGAGGCACGGCCGTCTACGCCGGAGGACCAGGACAAGGTCGTCGACACCGATCCCGCGCCGGGCGCGCAGGTCCCCTCCGACCGGCCGGTCCGCCTCACGGTGGGGTCCGGACCCGAGCAGGTGGCGGTGCCCGGGGTCGTCGGCCAGGGCGCCGAGTCCGCGCGCGCGACGCTCGAGGCCGCGGGCTTCCGCGTGGACACGCTGCGCGTCGACGGCACCGCGCCGGAGGGTCAGGTGGTCGGCCAGTCGACGCCCGCCGGTCAGTCCCAGCTCAAGGGCGCGACGATCACGCTGCAGGTCTCGGCGGGGAACCGCTTCGAGATGCCCAACATCGTCGGCGACACCGTCGAGGAGGCGCTGGCCAAGCTCGAGCAGGCGGGCTGGCGTGGCGGCCGCGGCCAGCTCGTCGAGCTCCCGCAGAACGACCCGGACCTGTCCCGGGTCGGCCGGATCTACTCGCAGCAGCCGCCGGTGGGCGAGGCGGGCGTCAACGACCAGGTCGTGGTCCGGGTCATCCGCTTCGGTCTGGTGCCCGGACCCGGCTGACCGACCGGCCGCGCCACCGCGCGCGGCGTGCAGCGGTCAGGCGTCGCTTCTGCATGGTTCGCCGAACCACGTCCTGGGGATACGCTGACCGAAGTGACGGCTCGCGCGATCCGGCCGCGGTCAGGCGAGGGCGGCGCCGCGGGTCCGGTCGAGCTCCGACTCCAGCCGCGTCACCAGGGCCTCGGACGGCCGCTCGCCGCACATCCCCAGCCAGTTGGCGAGCATGCGGTGCCCGCCGTCGCTCATCACCGACTCCGGGTGGAACTGCACGCCGTGGACGGGCATGTCGCGGTGCCGCATGGCCATGACCAGACCGGTCTCCGTCCACGCCGTCGGCACGAGCGTGTCCGGGATCGTCTCCGGCAGCACCGTCAACGAGTGGTAGCGGGTGGCCGTGAACGGGCTGGGGATACCCGCCAGGACGCCGGAGTCGTCGTGCGTGACCAGGCTGGTCTTGCCGTGCATGAGCTCGGCGGCCCGGTCGACGGTCGCGCCGAACGCCTCGCCGATCGCCTGGTGTCCCAGGCACACGCCCAGCACGGGCACGCCCGCGCGTCCACACACCCCGATGAGCGGGACCGTGGCGCCCGCCCGGTCAGGCGTTCCGGGCCCCGGGCTGAGCAGGACGCCATCGAACTCGGAGACCACGCGTTCCAACGCCGCCGGGTCGTAGCCGCCGTCCGGGCCGGCGAGCCGCTCGTCGTCGTTCCTCCACACCTCGCACGTCGCGCCCAGCTGCCCCAGGTACTGGACCAGGTTGTAGACGAAGCTGTCGTAGTTGTCGACGACGAGGATGCGCATACACGCAGCGTACTGCCCTCGGACCGGTCGGCGTCGTCGGTGGGCTTGGTAGACTGACCCGCGACATCCCCACCAGCTCGAGGACTGAAATGCCCAAGTCGAAGGTCCGGTCCAAGACCGAGTACACCGAGGCGGCCGTCAGCCGCACCCCCGTCAAGGTCAAGGGCACCCCGACCGCGCAGTGGTACGTGGTGCTCATGTTCGGCCTGATGATCCTCGGTCTGCTGTGGCTGGTCACGTACTACATCGCCGGGGAGCAGATCCCGTTCATGCGCGATCTGGAGACGTGGCAGAACTTCGCGATCGGCTTCGGTCTGGCCGTCGTCGGCCTCCTCATGACGATGCGGTGGCGCTGAGGGTTCTCCACAGGCCCCGCCCCGAGGCGCGCGAGCGCTTTCCACAGGCTTTTCCACAGGTCACCCCCCGCACGACGCGGGGGGTGACCTGCATTTTCTCTGGTTTTCCCTCATTTATGCAGGTCAACAGCCCGATTGCAAGGCGACCGACGACCGCGACCCCGGCCATCCACACCCCTCACACACTGTGGACAACTCCCTCCACACTGGGGATAACGCCTGTGGGACGACGACGAGGTCGACGCCGCAGGTCGGGCCCGCTCCGACTCGAACGACTTTCGAACTCCACGCGTGTTATTCCTCCACAGTGTGGATAACGCCTGTGGATAAGGGAGGATGGGCGTGTGAGTGGTGAGGCGGTCTCCGGAGCGGGGCCCGCGGCCGTGTCGTGGTCGCCGGGCGTGGTGTGGCCGGGCGTGCAGATCGCCGCGGGCGTCGTGCTGGTGGTGCTCGGAGTGCAGCGTGCGGAGCCGCTCGCGCTGCTGCTCACGGGGCTGGCGGCGCTGTTCCTCATCCCGTCCGGGGTGTCGCAGTTGCTGCGGCGGCCGCGGATCGAGGTCGTGGACGGGCAACTGGCGATCAAGAAACTCGGACGGGCGCTGTTCGTGCCCCGGTCCGAGGTGGTGGAGGTGCGCGCGCTCGGGTCGGCCCGGTGGGGCGTGCGGCAGCACATGATGAGGCTGGAGTACACCGACGAGCGCGGCCGCGAGCAGCTCGACGTGTTCACCCGGCTCGATCTGGGCACCGATCCGCGCGACGTCGTGGAGACGCTGACGCGGCTGGGGTTCGGCGACCGGCGCGGCGACACGTAGCCACGGGCGGCGCGCGCGGCGCGGCCGGTGGGGCTCAGCGGAGGAAGACGAACCCCGCGGTCATGGACTCCGCCGCGTACCAGGCGGCGAGCCCGACGAGGACGACGACGACGAGGTACGCGGTCCACGACACGACCTCCCGCCCCCCGCGCCGCACACGGGCGGGCAGGCGCCGCGGCAGCACCACCAGCGCGACGGCGGCGACCGCCCCCACCGCGAGCCCGCCGAGATGCGCGCCCAGCGAGACCCCGGGGACGATGAAGCTGACGCCGATGTTGAGCACGAGCAGCAAGCCGATGCCCTTGACGTCGAGGCGCAGGGACATCGCGACGATGGCGTACGCCCCCATCAGCCCGAAGATGGCCCCGGAGGCGCCGGCGGTGAGGGCGTTCTGGCTGGTGAACATCACCGCCACGGATCCGCCGAGGGCGGAGACCAGATAGAGGCCCAGGAACCGGGCGTGCCCGATGCTGCGCTCGATCCCCAGCCCGAGAATCCACAGCATGTACATGTTGAGCAGCAGGTGCATCGGGCCGAAGTGCTGGAACGCCGAGGTGAGCAGCCGCCACCACTCGTCGCGGACCGCCACCATCGGCGGGAAGAGAGCCGTGGCCTCGAACAGGGCCGACGCGCTGTTCGCCATGATGCTGCGCGCCTGCGCCGCGGTGGCGACGTAGACGGCGAGGTTGGCGGTGATGAGCCACGCCGTGACCGGCTGGAGGCGGAAGAAGCGCGAGACCGCGCCACCGCGGTGGGTCTGGATGCTCATGGCTCCCGGTTCGTCGTGCTGTGGATAGACGTGCGGCGCGGGCCCGGGAGTCCCGGGACCCGCGCC
>NZ_KV823976.1:0-11719 GCF_001815995.1 Dietzia sp. HMSC21D01
ACGACGACCTGTCTGCGGCCACGGCGGTGGCCGCAGAGCGGATGGCGCCGGCGCAGGCCCGGGCCGACCGCGCCCGCGCCGAGCTGGAGGCAGCCGAGGAACGCGTGTCCCGTGCCCGGGCTCGACTCGACGCCGTCCGGGCGGAGGAGGAACGGGAACGTAGGCGTGCTGATCTGGAAGGGGTCGAGCGCCTGCTGCGGACGCTGGAGACGCTCGGCGAGGAGTTGCGGGGCAAGGAGGCCGACCTCGCCGCGATCGCGGTTCCCGACGGCGCCGTCGAAGCCTGTCGCCGTGCCGACGACGCGCTCCGGCAGGCCGTCGCCCGGAGTGCGGCCAGCGCGCCCAGGGTGGAGATCGCCGGTGAGGGCGATGTCCGCGTGGCGGGGGAGAGCCTCGATGCGGGGACGGGGTGGACCCGCGACATCGTGGAGGAGACGGTCTTCGAGGTGGGCACGGTCTCCCTCACGGTCGTCCCCGCGGGCGACACGGAGGCGGTCAGGCGGGAGGAGAACGCCGCCCGCGCCGAACGTGACCGGCTCCTCGCCGACCTCGGCGTCGACTCCGTCGAGGAGGCGGATCTGCGCGCACGACGCGCCGAGGGCCTCCGGGCCGAGGTCACCGCGTTGAGGCGCCGTCGGGCGGACCTGCTCGGCGCCGACACCCCGCAGGATCTCGAGGACCGGCGGGCCGACCTGCTGGCTCTGCTGGCAGACGCGTCGGAGCCGACGGACGAGCAGGAAGGAGGGCCGGCGGCACCCGACGCCGACGGACCCGAGAAGTGCGGCGGGTCGACGGTGGACGACGCCGACGGGGCCGGGGACCCGGCGGAGGAGACCGCGGTCGCGGAACAGGCGCTGGCACGATGCCGGGCCGACGACCGCGCCGCGGATGTCGAGGCCGCGACCCTCCGGACCGAGCACGCGACCAAGGCGGCGTTGGCCGCCGAGGCGGCCGACCGGCTGGGCGAGTGCAGGGACGAGCTCAGCGCCGCGAGGGAAGCGGTCTCCGACCGGGATCTGGAGGAGGCCGAGGCGGAGACGCGCGAGCACGCACGGTCGGCGCGGGAGAAGGCGCAGCAGGCCAAGGCCGCCCTCGAGGACGCGCTCGCCGATGCACCGCCGGATCTGCTCGACAACGCGCTGGCCTCACTCGCCACACTCGCGGCGGAGGAACGCGACTCCGCCGCGGCGGTGGCGACGGCGCTCGGTCGGGTCAACGCGATCGGCGACCAGGGACGGCTCGAGGCGGTCGCGACCGCGGAGCGCGAGCTGAACGCGGCGGAGCGGGAGAACGCCGCTCTCTGGCGTCGGGCCCGCGCGGCGGACCTCCTCCACCGCACGCTCGTCGCCCGGCGCTCCGAGGCGTTGCTCGCCTACCAGGAGCCGTTCCACCGCGCAGTCGTCGACCTCGGGTCGCTCGTCTACGGGCGGGACTTCGACGTCCGGCTCGGCGAGGACCTGACGATCCTGTCCCGGCGGATCGGAGACGTCACGGTGGACTACGAATCGCTCTCCGGTGGTGCGCGGGAGCAGCTGGCGGTCATCGTCCGGATCGCCTGTGCGCGTCTCGTCGGAGACGACGGAGTCCCGGTGTTCCTCGACGACACCATGGGCTACACCGACCCGACGCGCAGGCTCACCATGGGTGCGGTCATCGCCGCAGCCGCGGCGACCTCGCAGGTGATCGTGCTCACGTGCGATCGCGCGCGCTTCGCCGGTATCGGGGGCGCCCGCACGCACGTGATGCAGCGATCGGGCGCGCCCGCCGGGTGAGCGCGGACCGATCGAGTGCGGGTGGCGGGGGAGAGCCTGGACACTCGGCGAAGGAATGTCGTGCTGTAATAGTCACATGAGTCAAACACGCTGGTTGAGCGACGATGAGCAGCGCATGTGGCGGCGGTACCGCGACGTCAATCAAGTGCTCGAGCTCGCGATGGAACGGCAGCTCCAGCGTGACGCCTCGATGTCCCAGTCCGATTACTCGGTGCTCGTGAGCCTCAGTGAGGGCAGCGAGCAGGGCCTGCGTGCGCGCGAACTGGGCGCGGCGCTGGGCTGGGACCGCAGCCGGGTCTCCCACCAGGTCCGTCGGATGGAGGGGCGCGGCCTGGTCGCCAAGGGCGAGTGCCCCGAGGACGGCCGCGGCACCGTCGTCACCCTGACCGAGGCGGGCGCCCAGGCGATCGCCGCCGTGGCCCCCAAGCACGTGGAGAAGGTCCGCGAGCTGTTCATCGACGAGCTCACGCCCGAGGAGGTCGGAATCCTCACCGACATCTTCGAGCGGGTCGTGAACCGCGTCGGGAAGGTCGACGGCATCACCCTGCCGCGGTGACGCCACGGTGACGCCGCGGCGGGGCGCTGATCAGGCGCGCCGCCCCGGACACGAGAAAGCCCCCTCCCTGTCCTGCGTCTGTGCAGGCGGGAGAGGGCTTTCCGTCGTGCCCCCGAAGGGAATCGAACCCCTGACCTTTGGTACCGGAAACCAACGCTCTATCCCCTGAGCTACGAGGGCGGGATACCGACCCGCGAGGGGCCGGAGGCCGTCTCGTGGACCCGCGTGGCGGATCCGGTCGAACAGCGAGACTGATCGTAGCACCGGGCCCGGGCGGACACCGCATCGGGTGGCCTCCGGCGCGGGTCGCCGTCGGGCCCGCGGGCTCCGATTCCCGGCTCGACGTGCCGACATCTAGGATGGGCAGACGTGACTCCCGCCGACCTCGCCGCCGTCATCCGCGCCGCCCTCATCGCCGTTCTCACCGAGCGCGGCGCCGACACGTCGGTCGTTCCGGAGACGGTGACCGTCGAGCGGCCCCGCAACCCCGAACACGGCGACTACGCGACCAACGTCGCGCTGCAGCTGGCCAAGAAGATCGGGTCGGCGCCGCGGGACCTCGCACAGGCGCTCGCGGACGCGTTGGCGCAGGACCCGGGCGTCGCGTCGGCGGAGATCGCAGGTCCCGGATTCCTCAACATCCGGCTCGACTCGGGTGCCCAGGGCTCGCTCGTCGCCACGGTGCTCGAGAAGGGGGAGCGGTACGGCTACGGCGACGCGATGGCCGGCCGACGGGTCAATCTCGAGTTCGTCTCCGCGAATCCCACCGGCCCCATCCACCTGGGGGGTACCCGGTGGGCGGCCGTCGGTGACGCGCTCGGCCGCGTCCTGGAGGCCTCCGGCGCCGCGGTCACCCGGGAGTACTACTTCAACGACCACGGTGCCCAGATCGACCGGTTCAGCCGTTCGCTGGCCGCTGCTGCACGTGGCGAGGAGACCCCGGAGGACGGGTACGCCGGGGCCTACATCCAGGACATCGCCGCGCAGGTGATGACCGCGCATCCGGGCGTCCTCGACATGCCGGAGGACGAGGCGCTGGAGACCTTCCGCGCGGCCGGGGTCGACCTGATGTTCTCCCACATCAAGAAGTCGCTCGCCGAGTTCGGCACCGTCTTCGACGTCTACACGCACGAGAATTCCATGTTCACCTCAGGCGCTGTCGACCGGGCGATCGAGACGCTCAAGGGCAACGGCAACCTGTACGAGTCCGAGGGCGCATGGTGGCTGCGTTCCACCGCGTTCGGGGACGACAAGGACCGTGTCGTCCTCAAGTCCGACGGCGACGCCGCCTACATCGCCGGCGACATCGCCTACTTCCTCGACAAGCGCGAGCGTGGATTCGACCTGTGCATCTACATGCTGGGCGCCGACCATCACGGGTACATCGCACGACTCAAGGCGGCCGCCGCGGCGCTGGGCGACGATCCGGCGACGATCGAGGTGCTCATCGGCCAGATGGTCAACCTCGTCCGCGACGGTGAGCCGGTGAAGATGAGCAAGCGGGCGGGCACGGTCATCACGCTCGACGACCTCGTGGACGCGATCGGTGTCGACGCCGCGCGCTACGCGCTGATCCGCTCCTCGGTCGACCAGACCATGGACATCGACCTGAAGCTGTGGACGTCGGCGACCAACGACAACCCCGTCTTCTATGTGCAGTACGCGCACGCCCGTCTCTGCTCCCTCGCGCGCAACGCGGCCGACCTCGGGGTCACCACGGAGGGCGCGGACCTGGCACTGCTCGTCGAGGACCGCGAGGGCGCCCTCATCCGCACCATCGGCGAATTCCCCCGGGTAGTCGCCAGCGCCGCGGACCTGCGCGAGCCGCACCGCGTCGCGAGGTACCTCGAGGAACTGGCCGGCGCTTACCACCGCTTCTATGACACCTGCCGGGTCCTGCCGATGGGCGACGAGGAGCCCGGGCCCCTGCACGCGGCCCGGCTCGCGCTGAGCTCGGCGACCCGGCAGACGCTGGCCAACGGCCTCCGCCTCATCGGCGTCACCGCCCCGGAGAGAATGTGAGCGCGCATCCCGCGGGCACCCGACACGAGGTCCCGCACGCCCCCGGTATCGCCGAGCGGCCCGCCGACGCCGACGACCTCATGGCACTGGCCCCGTCGGTCTGGCCGCGGGGCGCCCGTCGACGCGACGACGGCGTCGTCGAGATCGCCGGCGTGCCGGTGACCGAGCTGGCCGCCGAGTTCGGCACGCCGCTGTTCGTGATCGACGAGGACGACTTCCGGTCGCGCTGCCGCGAGATGGCCGACGCGTTCGGCGGAGCGGAGCGAGTGCATTACGCGTCCAAGGCGTTCCTCACCACCGAGACGGCCCGATGGGTCGCCGAGGAGGGACTCAGTCTCGACGTCGCCTCGGGGGGCGAGCTGGCCATCGCCCTGCGGGCGGGCTTCCCGCCGGAGCGGATCACCGTGCACGGCAACAACAAGTCGGCCGACGAGCTGCGGTATGCCGTGCGCAGCGGCGTCGCCCACGTGGTGATCGACGCGATGTCGGAGATCGAGCTGCTGGACCGGATCGCCCGCGAGGAGGGTGTGGTCCAGGACGTGTTCATCCGCGTCACCGTCGGCGTCGAGGCCCACACCCACGAGTTCATCGCCACCGCGCACGAGGACCAGAAGTTCGGTTTCTCTCTCGCCGGCGGCGCGGCGATGGAGGCGGTCCGCGCCGTCTTCGCCGCGTCGCACATCCGGCTCACCGGCCTGCACAGCCACATCGGCTCGCAGATCTTCGACATCGACGGCTTCGAGCTCGCGGCCCGCCGGGTCATCGGACTCCTGCGCGACATCGTCGACGAGTTCGGCACGGAACGCACCGCTCAGCTCGATCACCTCGACCTCGGCGGAGGACTGGGGATCAGCTACGTCCCCTCGGACGATCCGCCTCCTGTGGCCAGGCTCGCCGCCTCCCTCCGCGAGATCGTCGAGGGCTTCGCGCGTGACGCGGGGCTGACCCCTCCGACCCTGGTCGTCGAGCCCGGCCGCGCCATCGCCGGTCCCGGGACGGTCACCGTGTACGAGGTCGGTGTGGTCAAGGACGTCGACCTCGCCGGGGGCGAGCAGAGGCGGTACATCAGCGTCGACGGCGGCATGAGCGACAACATCCGCACGGCCCTCTACGACGCCGTCTACGACGCCCGGCTCGTGGGTCGTGCCTCGGGTGCCGAACCGGTCGTGTCCCGGCTCGTGGGCAAACACTGCGAGAGCGGTGACGTGGTGGTCCGCGACCTGTGGATGCCGGAGGACGCCGGCCCCGGCGACCTGGTGGCCGTCGCGGCCACCGGCGCGTACTGCTACTCCATGTCGAGCCGCTACAACCTGATCGGGCGTCCCGCGGTGGTCGCGGTGCGCGACGGGCGGGCACGACTGATGCTGCGCCGTGAGACCCTGGACGATCTGACGAGCCTGGAGGTGGGACAGTGAGCGACGTAACCGCGTCGGGCGTGCGACCCGTGGGAGTGGCGGTGCTCGGAATGGGCACCGTCGGAACCGAGGTCATCCGCTACATGACCGAGAACGCCGAGGCGCTGGCCGCCCGCATCGGGGCGCCCCTGGTCCTGCGCGGCGTCGCCGTCCGTGACCTGACCAAGGACCGCGGACTGGACCCGGATCTGCTCACCGCGGACCCGGCCTCGCTCGTCTCGCGCGAGGACGTCGACATCGTCGTCGAGCTCATGGGCGGCATCGACCTCCCACGTCCCCTCCTGCTCGAGGCGCTGCGTCACGGCAAGGCCGTGGTGACCGCGAACAAGGCGCTGCTCGCCGAGTACACCGACGAGCTGGCCGAGGCCGCGGACTCGACCCACACCGATCTGTACTTCGAGGCGGCCGTCGCCGGCGCGATCCCCGTCATCGGGCCCCTGCGTCGGTCGATGGCCGGCGACCAGGTCGAGCGCGTGGTGGGCATCGTCAACGGCACCACCAATTACATCCTGTCGGAGATGGGCTCGACCGGCGCGGACTACTCGGAGACGCTCGCCGAGGCCTCCCGGCTCGGCTACGCCGAGGCGGACCCGACGGCGGACGTCGAGGGCTACGATGCCGCCGCCAAGGCCGCCATCCTCGCCTCGATCGCCTTCCACAGCCGCGTGACCGCCGGGGACGTCTACCGCGAGGGCATCTCGCGCATCTCGCCCGACGATTTCGAGTCCGCGCGTGACATGGACTGCACCATCAAGTTGCTGGCGATCTGCGAGAAGCTGCGTCAGAGCGACGGCTCGGAGGCCGTCTCGGCGCGCGTCTACCCGGCCCTGCTACCGAACAGCCATCCGCTGGCCGCGGTCAACGGCGCGTTCAACGCGGTCGTGGTGGAGGCCCAGGCCGCCGGTCGCCTCATGTTCTACGGTCAGGGCGCGGGCGGCGCGCCCACGGCCTCCGCCGTGCTCGGCGACATGGTCGCGGCCGCACGCAACAAGGCCGGCGCAGGGCGCGCGCCCGGGGAGTCGACGTACGCCGCCCTGCCGGTGGCGAACATGGACGAGATCTCGACCCGGTACCACGTGCGCATGCGGGTCGCGGACAAGCCGGGTGTGCTCGCGCAGGTGGCCACTGAGTTCTCCACGCACGGGGTCTCGATCGCCCAGGTGCGCCAGACCGAGGTCGACGTGCCCGACGCCGAGACCGAGGACGTCGAGCCGACCGCCGAGATCACCGTTCTGACCCACCTGGCCACCGAGCGCGCTCTGGCGGACACCGTCGCCGCGCTGTCGGATCAGGACGCGGTCACCGCCATCACCAGCGTCATCCGTCTCGAGGGAGTGGACACCGAATGAGCAACACCCACCAGCCCGTGCACCGCCGGTGGCCCGGCCTCATCGAGGCCTACCGCGATCGCCTGCCGATCGGTTCCGACTGGGAGCCGGTGACGCTGTACGAGGGCGGCACCCCGCTCATCCACGCCACCCATCTATCCGCGGTGACCGGGTGCGAGGTGTACCTCAAGGTCGAGGGCCTCAACCCGACCGGCTCGTTCAAGGACCGCGGCATGACCATGGCGGTCACCGACGCCAAGGCACGGGGTCAGAAGGCGGTGCTATGCGCGTCGACGGGTAACACGTCGGCGTCCGCGGCGGCGTACGCGACCCGGGCCGGCATGGGCTGCGCGGTACTCATCCCGCAGGGCAAGATCGCCGCAGGCAAGCTCGCCCAGGCGGTCATGCACGGTGCGACGATCATCCAGGTGGACGGCAACTTCGACGACTGCCTGGAGTTGGCGCGCAAGACCACCGCCACCTACGCGGAGATCGGGCTCGTCAACTCCGTGAACCCGGTGCGTATCGAGGGGCAGAAGACCGCGGCGTTCGAGATCGTCGACGTCCTCGGCCGGGCGCCCGACCTGCACTTCCTGCCCGTCGGCAACGCGGGCAACATCACCGCGTACTGGAAAGGCTACACCGAGTACCACGCCGACGGCGTCATCTCGACCCGGCCGCGGATGATGGGTGTGCAGGCCGCGGGTGCGGCACCGCTCGTCGACGGCGCGCCGGTCAAGGATCCGGAGACCATCGCCACCGCCATCCGGATCGGCGCCCCGGCGTCGTGGGACGGGGCCGTGGCGGCGCGGGATGAGTCCGGCGGGACGTTCCGCAAGCGCACGGATGAGCAGATCCTCGAGGCGTACCGCACGGTCGCCGGCAAGGACGGCGTCTACGTCGAGCCCGCCTCGGCCGCGTCGGTGGCGGGCCTGCTCGACGCGCACGCGAACGGCGAGCTCGAGGCCGGGCAGACCATTGTGTGCACGGTGACCGGTAACGGTCTCAAGGACCCGGACACGGCGCTGCTGGGCATGCCCGAGGTCGAGCCCGTGCCGGTGGACCCCTCCGCGGTGGCCGGCGCTCTCGGTCTGCAGTGAGCGCCGTGGACGGTTCCGGCCCGGAGGTCTTCGGCAGTTCGGGCGGGCGCATCCTGCCCGTCGGCCGGACGGTGACGATCGAGGTCCCCGCCTCGAGCGCGAACCTCGGGCCAGGGTTCGACGCGCTCGGTGTCGCGCTCGCCCTGTACGACACCATCACGGTGACCGTCATCGCCTCGGGTCTCGAGCTCGAGGTCTCGGGGGAGGGCGCCGGCCAGTTACCGGAGGACGCCTCGCACCTGGTGGCCAAGGCCGTCGAGGCGGGTCTCCGGGCGGGCGGTGTCGGAGCGCCGGGCGTCCGGATCTCGTGCTCCAACTCCATCCCGCACTCGCGCGGTCTCGGATCGTCGGCCTCGGCCGCGGTCGGGGGACTGGTGGCGGCGAACGGACTGATGGACGGTGCGCTGTCCACCGACCATCTCGTGCAGCTGGCGAGTGAGTTCGAGGGTCACCCGGACAACGCCGCCGCGAGTGTCCTGGGCGGCGTCGTGGTCTCGTGGACCGAGCGGTCGTCCGACGGCGTCCACTACCGGGCCGTGCGCATGGAGGTCGACCCGTCGATCGTGGCGACCGTGCTGGTGCCGTCGGAGACGTCCTCGACCGCCCAGACCCGGGGCCTGCTGCCGGCGACCGTCCCACACGAGGACGCGGCGTTCAACGCGAGCCGCGCTGCGCTCATGTCGGTCGCCCTGGCCTCCCACCCCGAGCACCTGCTGGCCGCGACGGAGGACCGGCTGCACCAGTCGTACCGCGCGCCGGCCCTGGTCGGCACCACCGAGTGGGTCACCCGGCTCCGCGAGCGCGGGCTGGCCGCGACGGTTTCCGGTGCGGGCCCGACCGTGTTGGTGCTCGGCACCGGCGCGCTCCCCTCGGATCTGCGGGAACTGGCCGAGCGGCAGGGGTGGACGGTCCGGGACCTGGAGATCGCGGACGGCGCCCGCGTCGTGGCGGCCGGCTGACCGGCGTCAGCGCGGCGCGATCGTCGTGACCTGGTAGTCGCCCGCGGCGTGGCGGGCGCGGATCCGGATCTTGTCGAACTTCCCGACGGTGGTCTGGGGGATGTTGTCGACGAACGCCCAGTGATCGGGGCGTTTCCACGGCTCGACGAGCCCGTCGAGCCCGTCCCACAGCGAGCGGGCGGTCGCGGTGGCGCCGGCCTTGAGACGCACCAGCACGAGGGGCCGGTTTCCCCAGCGCTCGTCGGGCACGCCGACGACCGCGACCTCCGCGACCCGGTCGTCGCGCAGCACCGCGTGCTCGAGTTCGACGGTGGAGATCAGCTCGCCGCCGGAGGCGATGATGTCGTCGACCCGGTCGACCACGTCGAGGTAGCCCCTCGGCGAGATGGTGCCCACGTCGCCGGTGCGGAGCCATCCGTCGACGAACCGGTCGGACGCCTCGTCCCCGAGGTATCCGGCGGTGACCCACGGTCCGCGGATCTGGAGTTCGCCGGCGGACCACCCGTCGTTCGGCTGGACCCGGTCGCCATCGACGAGGCGGGCCTGGACGCCGGCGGGGAACCTGCCCTGGCCGAGCATCTGTGCGCGTCGGTAGGTGGCCGACGAGTGCGGGTCCGGGCGGGCGAACGTGGCGATCGGGCTGGATTCGGTGAGGCCGTAGGCCTGCATGATCGTGACGCCGTGGCGCTTGACGAACGCGTCGAACAGCGCCTCGGGCACGGGGGAGCCGCCGACCAGGACCTCGCTGAGGTGGCCGATCTGTTGGGGGTTCGTCTCGAGGCGTTGGAGGAGACGTTGGAGGGTGGCGGGGGTGGTCGCCATCTTGTTGGGTCGGTAGGTGCCGAGGAGCCCGGCGACGTCGGCGCCGGTGCTCATGACCTTCCCCGGGCGCGGCCTGGCGGTGATGACGCCCGCGCCGGACATGAACGCCGCGTAGGGGAGTCCCCACGACATGACGTGGTACATGGGGATGGTGGTCAGGACGGTGTCGCCGCTGCGCAGCGCCGCGCTCTCGGCCATGCACATCTGCATGGAGTGGAGCCAGATGGACCGGTGGGTGTAGGCGACGCCCTTGGAGGCGCCGGTGGTGCCCGACGTGTAGGCGATGGCCGCCGCGGAGCGCTCGTCGAGTTCGGGCCACGGGTAGGTGGTGGGTTGCCCGTCGAGGAGGGCCTCGAGGGCGTGGACCTCGGCGCGCAGGTCACCGGGGGCGGAGGAGACGGTGGCGTCGACGACGACGACGTGGCGCAGCGTCTCGACCTGTGCGGCCACGGCGTACGCCGAGGGGAGCAGTTCGGGATCGACCAGGACCACCTCGACCCGGTTGTCCCTCAGGGCGGAGAGGATGAAGTCCTGGGAGCGGAGGATGTTCACGGGGAGTGCGACGGCGCCCATGGCCGGCAGCGCGAACATGAACTCGACGACCTCCGTGCGGGCACCGGAGAGGATGCCCACCACGTCGCCGGGGCGCACGTCGAGGCCGGCGAGCGCGTGTGCGGTGGCGGCGGCGCGGGAGGTGACGACGTCGAAGCGGACGGGCCGTGGCTCCAGGTCTCCGACGAATCCGGTGACGGTGGAACCGCCGTGTCGCTCGGCGGCGTGCTCGAGGATGCGCGAGACGAGCAGCGGCGTGTCCGCCATGGTTCCGAACACGGTCACCTCCACGTCGTGCGCCCTCCGGTGTGGTGTACGTTACCGGCCCGGGAGACCGCCCCTCGCTCCGGTCGCGACCCGCGCGAGGGGGATGTGCACGAGATCGGTATCCGAGTAGTATGCTGGTCCTCAGTCACGGGCGCCCGGTCGTCCCCGCGTCCCGAGTCATCCCACTTCCATTCCCGCCGCAGCAGGTCGGTATGGCGTGGGTCGGTCTCGGTCGGAGCGGCCGATCGGCGAGTGACGTACAGGGATCCCCCGCATCGGGCGGTTCTCCCCTCGCGTGGATCCCCCTTCAGACGAAAGATCCGTGCCCGGCCATGGTGCCGGTGCGGAAGGCCCACGTGGCCACCCCGGGACGCCGAGTCCGCTTCCCGGACACCTGCTCGATGCGAGGCGGAACCCACCGCCCCGGCCCCGGGCCCAGAAAGGATCCTTGTGACCTCGACGGACACCACCTCCACCCCGCCCCAGGGTGCCGCGTTGTCGGCGATGCGACTGCCCGAGCTCAAGGCACTGGCGCAGCAGATGGGCCTCAAGGGCCTGTCGGGTAAGCGCAAGGGCGACCTCGTCGCGATGATCGAAGGCGCGCGGGGCGGCCGCCCCGCTCAGTCCGACGCACCGCGCCGCGCCGAGACCCCGCGCCAGGCTGAGACCCCGCGCGAGGCAGAGGCCACGAGCCGGGCGGACGCACCGCAGCAGGCGGACGCGCCCCGCCGCGAGGAGTCGCAGGCGCGGTCCGAGTCCTCCTCGGCCGAGGGATCGGCACCGTCGACGGGCACGGGTCGAAGGGGACGCGGCAACCGCGCGGACAACGCGGGGGAGAACGCGCGCAACGGCGCCGACGGCGGCGAGTCCGCACCGGCGGGCGACGAGGGCGGCTCCCAGGGCGACGGACGCGCCCAGGGCGACCG
>NZ_KV823977.1:0-1495 GCF_001815995.1 Dietzia sp. HMSC21D01
TGATCGTCTTCTTCACCGCCGCGATCTCCCTGCGCGAGCACCCGACGGCGGCGACGATTTCGCTGTAGCTATGCCCGGCCAGCGCCAACGTCATGATGGCCTTGTACTCGGCCACATCAGCCTCCTCAAATAGGAAGAAGCGGCGCCGAGTGCGCCGCCTCACCCCGAGCAGACCACCCCGGCGGGCCCGAGGAGTTGGGCTGTGTCAAGGATTGTGGACAGGTCCTCGGTGATTTCGGGTGTGTCAGGCCGCCTCGGTTAGGTCCTCGGCGGCGGGATTGTGGGCGTCGGCCCATGCCTGGGCCGGGGTGCGGTAGCCCAGGCTGGAGTGCGGTCTTTGACGGTTGTAGAACACCTCGATGTACTCGGCGACGGCGAACCGTGCTCGGGCGCGGGTATGGAACACCTGCTGGTGGTACATCTCGTTTTTCAGGGTGGCGAAGAACGTCTCCGCCGCGGCGTTGTCCCAGCACACCCCGGTGCGGCCCATCGACTGCACGAACCCGTGCTGGGTGCAGTAGGTGACGAATTCGTCGGAGGTGTACTGAGACCCGTGGTCGGAGTGAAATATTGCCCCTTCGGCGGCTTGGCCCTGCGTACGGGCCATTTCCAGGGCGTCGACGACCAGGCTGGCGCGCATGTGCTCAGCGGTCTGCCACCCGATCACCTTGCGCGTGGCCAGGTCGATCACGGTGGCCAGGTACAGCCACCCCTGGCCGGTGCGTAGGTAGGTGATGTCGCCGACCAGTGCGGTGCCGGGGCGGTGACTGCTCGGGGCGAAGTCGCGGCCCAGCTTGTCGGCGAAGACTTGGGCTTTCTCGTCCGGGACGGTGGTGCGTTTGTAGGCCTTGCGCTGGATCGCCGCCAGGCCGAGCTCGCGCATCAGGTCGGCCACGAGCCCCACCGAGGCCGGGTGCCCCTCGTCATTGAGAATGGCAGCGATGCGCCGGCACCCGGCAGTGCCGCGCTGCTTATGGAAAACGCGCTCGACCTCCATCTTCAGCGCTTCGCGGCGCGCCTGGGTGGCTGTAACCTGCCCGGCGCGGGCGCGCCACGCGTAGAACGACGAGCGGGCCACGCCGAGCTGGGCGCACATCCAGTCGATCGGAAAGTTCGCCTTCTCCGCCTCGATCAGGACTGACTTCTCGTTCAGTCCTGCTCCCGGGCGAAGAAGGCCGCGGCTTTTTTTAGGAACTCATTTTCCATCTTCAGCTTGCGGTTCTGCTCCTCGAGCTCGGCCAGCCTGCCGTGGTCGGCCGGACTCATCGACGTGTCCGGCTCCGGATTGGCCTGCCGGTGCTTCTGAACCCAGTTGCCCAGGGTGCCCGGGTTGATCGCCAACTCCCCGGCCACCTCGGCAATCGAGCGGTCACTCTGCAGGACCAGCTGCACCGCCTCGGTCTTGAACTGCGGACTGAACTTCCGCCTCGAACTCGCTGCCATGATCTCGATCCTCTCGCCTCAAGAGGTTGTCCAAGATCTTTGATACACCCCA
>NZ_KV823978.1:0-8364 GCF_001815995.1 Dietzia sp. HMSC21D01
CCGAGACCGCGTCCGAGTCGGCGCCGGCGAGCCGCCACGGCGAGGGCCGCGGCCTGTCCGTGGCCGAGCTCATGGCACGCCTGGGGGAGGGCGACGCGCCCAAGCCGAGCCGTCGCCGCCGCCGCGCGGAAGACTGACGTGCGGAGGACTGACGCGCGAGCGGCTCCTCCGGTTCTGTGAAGTGCGCCACTCGATACTGATTCGACCCGTCCACAGGACTACTCTCGCCTGCGAGATGTCCGGGACCCGCCAACAGTGAGCGGGCCTGGAACGGATCGAGCACTGGAGCACCCCTGAGATGTCCGACCACGGCGTCACCGGAACACCCCCTGCCCGCCTGTCCATAGGCCTCGTGTCCGCCGGCCGGGTGGGTACCGCCGTCGGAGCCGCCCTCGAGCGCCGTGGCCATGTCGTGTCCGCGCTGGTCGCCCGCTCCGAACGGTCGCGCGACCTCGCCGCGCGCCGACTCCCCGAAGCCCGCATCGCCGACCCCGCCGCGGTCGCGGCGGCCGGCGAACTCCTCATCCTCGCCGTGCCGGACGCCGCACTCCCGGGCGTCGTGTCCGAACTCGCCGAGGCGGACGCGTTCAGGCCCGGCCACATCGTCGTCCACGTCGCGGGCGCGGTCGGCGCGGAGGTCCTGCGCCCGGCCGCCGACGCCGGCGCCGTGGTCGTGGCGGCCCACCCGGCCATGACCTTCACCGGCGGATCGGCCGACGTCGACCGCATGGAAGGCTGTTCGTGGGCCCTGACCGCGCCGGACGAGGTCGGCCTCGTGGTGGGCCAGATGCTGGTCATGGAGACCGGCGGTCTGCCCGTCACGGTCGCCGAATCCCACCGCGCCCTGTACCACGCGGCCCTCGCCCACGGGGCGAACCACCTGGTCACTCTCGTCAACGACGCGGCCGAGGCGCTCGCGGCCTCGTTCTCCGTCCTGCCCGGCGGGGCCGTCGAGGGTGATCCCGACGGCATGCTCGGTGCGGACGCCGAGGCGCTCGCCCGCCGGACGCTCGAGCCGCTGCTGCGGGCGGCCCTCGACAACGTCCTGGCGTCAGGCGACTCCGCGCTGACGGGGCCCGTGATGCGCGGCGACGCCGTCACCGTCTCCCGCCACCTCGACGCCCTCGAGGACGTCGACGGCGGTATCGCCACCGGGTACCGGGCGCTCGCCCTGCGCACCGCCGACCGCGTGGGCGCCGGCCCCGACGTGACCGACCTGTTGGCCCCCGACCTCACGGAGCAGCTTCGATGACCTCCACGACGTACCCGGTGCGCACCGCGGTGCCCGGCCGTCCCGCCACCGGCTACAACCGCGGTGAGCTGACCGTCCACCACGACCCGGCCACCCTGAGCACCGTCACCGAGTCCCTCCGCAAGGTCGGCAGGCAGGTCACGTTCGTGCCCACCATGGGTGCGCTCCACGAGGGCCACCTCGCGCTGGTCGAGACCGCCCGCCGGACCCCCGGCTCGGTCGTGGTCGTGTCGATCTTCGTCAACCCGCTGCAGTTCGGCCCCGGCGAGGACCTCGACGCCTACCCGCGGACGCTGGACGAGGATGTGGCCCGCCTCGCCGATGCCGGCGTCGAGCTGGTCTTCGCGCCCAGCGCCGCCGCCATGTACCCCGAGGGCCCGCGGACGACACTGCAGCCGGGACCGACGGGTGAGATCCTCGACGGCGCGGCCCGCCCCGGCCACTTCGCCGGGATGCTTACCGTGGTGAACAAGCTGTTCAACATCGTCCGACCGCACCAGGCGTTCTTCGGCGAGAAGGACTACCAGCAACTCGTGCTCATCCGCCAGATGGTCGCGGACCTCGACATGGACGTCCGCATCGTCGGAGTACCCACCGTCCGCGAGTCCGACGGCCTGGCCATGAGCTCCCGCAACCGCTACCTCTCCGCCGACGAGCGGGAACTCGCCACCGTTCTCAACGCCGCCCTGGTCGCCGGGACGTTCGCGGCGAAGGGCGGACGGGAGGCCGTCGTCGACGCCGCCCGCGCGGTCCTGAGCGAACGCCCCCAGATCTCCGTGGACTACCTCGAGCTGCGGGGAGCCGACCTCGGCGAACCGCCGGAGGAGGGCCCCGGCCGACTTCTCGTCGCGGCCCGTATCGGGACCACCAGACTCATCGACAACGTCGGCGTGGCCATCGGCACCGGCTTCCTCGCCGCCGCCGAGGCCACCGTCGCCGCCCAGCAGGCCGAGATGGCCGAAGACCTGAAGGAAGGCCTGTAGATGCAGCGCACCATGCTCCACTCCAAGATCCACCGTGCCACCGTCACCCAGGCCGACCTGCACTACGTCGGCTCCTGCACCATCGACGCCGACCTCATGGACGCCGCCGACCTGCTCGAGGGCCAGCAGATTGACATCGTCGACATCGACAACGGCAGCCGCCTGACCACCTACGCCATCACCGGTGAGCGCGGCTCGGGGGTCATCAGCATCAACGGCGCCGCCGCGCATCTCGTCCACCCCGGCGACCTGGTCATCATCATCGCCTACGCCCAGATGGACGACGCCGAGGCCCGCGCGTACAAGCCCCGCGTCGTGTTCGTCGACGGCGAGAACCGCATGCTCACCGAGGGCACCGACCCGGCGGACGTCCCCGAGGGTTCGGGTCTGAAAAACCCGCGCGTGCCCGAGCCGGCCGCCGTCTGATCCGGCACGGACACGACATGCTGCTCACCGTCGACGTCGGTAACACGCACATCCGACTCGGCGTCTTCCACCCCGGCGGCGGCCCGCTCGAACGCACCTGGAGCATGCGCACCTCCCCGGCGGTGACGTCCGACGAGCTCGCCCTGACGATCCGCGGACTACTGGGGGACTGCGCTCAGCAGCTCACCGGCATCGCCGCGATGTCCGTGGTCCCGTCCGTCACGGGCGAACTCCGGAGGATGGCCGCCGACTACTGGCCGCAGCTGCCGGCCGTCGTCGTCGCGCCCGGGGTGAAGACCGGGGTACCGCTGAAGGTCGACAACCCGCGGGAGGTGGGCTCTGACCGCGTGGTCAACGCGCTGGCCGCCCACTACCTGTTCGACGGGCCCGTCGTCGTCGTCGACGTCGACACGGCGACCACCGTGGACGCGGTCTCCGCGCGCGGCGAGCTGCTCGGCGGGGCGATCGCGCCGGGTATCGACATCTCCGTCGACGCCCTCGCCGACCGCACGGCCCTCCTGCGCAAGATCGAGGTCGTGCGGCCACGTGGAGCGCTGGGCAAGAACACCGTCGCCGCTCTACAGGCGGGGATCGTGATCGGGTTCGCCGGCCAGATCGACGCCCTCGTCGACCGCCTGCGCACCGACGTCGACGAGCTGGCCGACGCGTCGGTCGTGCTCACCGGGCTGCGCGCGGACGTCGTCGCGGAGGAGTCGCGGACCATCACCGACGTCGAACCCGAGCTGGCGCTCGAAGGACTGCGGCTGGTGTTCGACCGCAACTGCTGACCGCCCGGTCGCCCGAACCCGGCCGCGGCCCCGTCAGGCCGCGGAGCGGTAGCTGGTCATGGACACCGACCCCCAGGCGTAGCCCTTGCTGAAGGCGTCGAGCGTCTCGCCGGTCTCGGCTGCCATCCCGGCCGTGTACAGCAGGGGCAGGAAATGGTCGGCGGTCGGCACGGACGCCTGCGCGTCCGGATGCTCGAGCAACGCGAGGGCGTCCTCGGGCCGCGAGGTGAGCAGCTCCTGGGCGTGGTCGTCGAAGCGGTGCGCCCAGTCGGTGCCGGCGTTGCCGCGGGACGGGTCCACCGCGCCGAGGTTGTGCACGACGTTGCCGCTGGCCAGGACCAGCACGCCGGAGTCGCGGAGCGCGGCCAGCTTCGTGCCCAACTCGAAGTGGTAGCTCGCCGGCTTGGTGGCGTCCACCGACAACTGGGCGACCGGCACGTCGGCATCGGGGAAGACGTGCGCGAGCACCGACCACGTCCCATGGTCGAGGCCCCACGAGTCCAGGTCGGCGCCCACCCAGGTCGGCTTGACGACCTCGGCCACCTCGGATGCGAGCTCGGGCGCGCCGGCGGCGGGGTACTCGAATTCGTTGAGCTCGCGGGGGAAGCCGAAGAAGTCGTGGATGGTGCGCGGGGATCTCATCGCGGTGACGGCCGTGGCGTTGATGTACCAGTGCGCCGAGACGGCCAGCACCGCCCGGGGGCGCTCGGGGAGCGAGTCGCCGAGCGCGGCCCAGTGGCGGGTCCACTCGTTGACCTCGAGGGCGTTGAGGGGGACACCGTGGCCGATGAAGACGGCGGGCTGGCGGGCGGGTGAGGGGGTCATCGCTACTCCTTCGTCTCTGTACATGATGCATCAACTACCTTTGGCGGCGCCAGTGGCCCACGCCCGCGTCTCCGCTCTTGCGGTAGATAGACCGGTCTGTCTACTATTGCCGTCATGAACGCGCGACGAATGCCCCCGGCCGGTCCGGCGCCATCCGTGCGGGTTCAGCACTGGTGTTCCCGGCCGGCAGCCCCTCAGCCAGTCCCACGCCGACACCCCTCCCGGGAGCACCAGATGACTTCACGCGTCCGTACCTTCACCAACGCCACCGCCGCCCGGTCCGCCGCCATCGGCGACACGGTCCTCACCGCCGCCGAGTACCCTGCCGCCGTGCGGGCGGGCGCACTGGTCGTGGACATCCGCTCCCGCGCACAGCGCGAGCGTCAGGGCGTCCTCGCCGGCGCGATCGCCGTCGAGGCCCGGCCCGCCGTGGACCTGATCGACCCCCGTTCGGCCGCGCCCCTCGCGGCCGTCGGTGAGGGTCGCGAGGTGGTCCTCGTCAGCGACGACGGCCTGGACGCGGAACTGTTCGCCCTCGAGCTCCACTCGCGCGGCGTGCGCGGGGTCCGTGCGGTGGACGGCGGCCACGACGCGCTGCGCGCCGCCCGGGCGCTCGCCCTGCTCTCGGACGCCGAGCACCTGCTGCGCGAGCGCTCCGCCATCTCCGCGCACTGACCGGGGGCGCCCGTGGGCGCGCGCCGGTACGGTCGCAGCATGACGTACATCTCCGCCGACCTCCTCGCCGAGATCCTGGACGAGGTCCGCGACGACACCTCCGGGGAGCTGGTGCCGCACCTCGGCGACTACGAGCACCCCAGCCCGGACGCCCTCGCGCTGGCGGTCTGCGACATGGACGGCCAGATCATCTCGGCCGGTGACGACGATCTCCTGTTCGACCTGCAGTCCGCCTCCAAGCCGTTCGTCTACGCGCTCGCTCTGGACCAGAAGGGTGTCGACGAGGTCGCCGCCCGGATCGGCGTGGAACCGTCGGGCGAGGCGTTCAACGAGATCTCGCTGGAGGCGGGAACGGGCCGCGCGCCCAACGCCCTGGTCAACGCCGGCGCGCTGGCGGCGCACGCGTTGGTGGGGGACGAGGACGACGACGAGGAGTCCCGTTTCGAACAGATCAGGGGGTTGTTCACCCGCCTGGTGGGCCGGGAGGTCGAGGTGGACGAGGAGATCATCGAGATCGAGTCCCGGAGCGCCAACCGGAACCAGGCGCTGGCGCATCTGCTGGCGGAGGCGGGCAGTCTGGCGCAGGACCCGCATGAGGTGGTCGCGGGCTACAGCCGTCAGTGCGCGATCCGGGTCGACACCCGCGAGCTGGCCCACATGGCCGCGGTGCTCGCGAACCGGGGACAGGCACTGGACGGTGACGAGCAGATCCTGGGGCACCGGGCGACGCGCTACGCCAACAGCGTGATGTTCACCTGCGGGATGTACGACGCGGCCGGCGACTGGGTCTACCAGGTGGGGTTGCCGGCCAAGAGCGGCGTCTCGGGCTGCCTGTTCGCCGTGGTGCCCGGTCGGCTCGGGGTGGCGGCCTTCTCGCCGCGGCTGGACGGGCACGGCAACAGTGTGCGTGCGGCGGGCGCGATCGAGGAGCTCTCGGACCGACTGCACCTGCACGTGTTGGACGAGGTGGGTGGCTACGGGTTCGATCCCGCCGCGTAGGGACGACTATCCTCGTCAGTCGTGACCGACTCGACTCCCGCCGCGCCCGGGGCCGCCACCGGTGAGCCCGCCGACGACACCCCTGAGCAGCTGCGTATCCGCCGCGACAAGCGGCAGCGCCTCCTCGACTCCGGGGAGCAGGCGTACCCCGTCGAGGTCCCCCGCACCCACGGGCTCGCCGAGATCGCCTCGGACCCGCGCTTCGCCGCGTTGGAGCCGGGGGAGGAGACTGACGTCGTGGTGTCGGTGGCCGGCCGGGTGCTGTTCGTCCGCAACACCGGCAAGCTGTGCTTCGTCCGTCTCCAGGACGGGATCGACCCGTCGGCGGACCTGTCCACCCCGGTGCCGGAGGGCGAGTCCGGGCCGCTGACGCCGCAGCTGCAGGCCATGCTGTCGCTGGCCAACGTGGGCCAGGAGCGGCTCGACGCCTGGAAGCAGGACGTCGACCTCGGCGACCACGTCTCGGTGACGGGCCGCGTGGTGCGCTCCAAGCGCGGTGAGCTGTCGGTGATGGCCGACGAGTGGGTGCTGGCGACCAAGGCCCTGCGCCCGCTGCCGGTCGCGCACAAGGAGCTGAGCGAGGACACCCGCGTCCGCCAGCGCTACACCGACCTCATCATGCGCGACACCGCGCGCCGCAACGCGCTGACGCGGATCAAGGTCGTGCGCGCGCTGCGTGACGCGCTGGAGAAGCGCGGCTTCCTCGAGGTGGAGACGCCGATGCTGCAGACGCTGCACGGCGGCGCCGCGGCCCGGCCGTTCGTCACCCACTCCAACGCGCTGGACCTGGACCTGTACCTGCGCATCGCGCCCGAGCTGTACCTCAAGCGCTGCGTGGTGGGCGGGATCGAGCGCGTCTTCGAGATCAACCGCAACTTCCGCAACGAGGGCGTGGACTCCTCCCACAGCCCGGAGTTCGCGATGCTGGAGACGTACCAGGCGTACGGCGACTACGACACCTCGGCCACGATGATCCGCGAGGTCATCCAGGAGGTCGCCACCGCGGTGTTCGGCTCGACCACGGTCACGCTCGCCGACGGCACCGAGTACGAGCTGGGCGGTCAGTGGCGCGAGATGCGGATGTACCCGTCCCTCAACGAGGCGCTGCAGCGCAAGCATCCCGAGTTGGCCACGGCGGGCGCAGAGACGGTGACCGTCGACACCTCCGTCGCCGAGCTCATCGAGCTGGCAGGGAAGGTCGGCCTGGAGGTGCCGTCCGGCAAGGGGTGGCTGCACGGCAAGCTCGTCGAGGAACTGTGGGAGCACCTGTGTGCCGACCAGCTCGACGGGCCCGTCTTCGTCCGTGACTTCCCCGTCGAGACCTCCCCGCTGACGCGCGACCACCGCACCGACCGCGGCGTGACCGAGAAGTGGGACCTGTACGTGCGCGGGTTCGAGCTGGCCACCGGCTACTCCGAGCTGGTCGATCCGGTGATCCAGCGGCAGCGCTTCGAGGACCAGGCCCGCCTGGCCGCGGCCGGCGACGACGAGGCGATGGTGCTCGACGAGGACTTCCTCGCCGCGATGGAGCAGGGCATGCCGCCGACGACCGGACTCGGAATGGGGATCGACCGGCTGCTCATGGCCTTGACCGGGCTGGGCATCCGCGAAACGATTTTGTTCCCCATGGTCAAGCCGCTCCCGCGCGACTAGGCGGGGCCCCGGGCCCAGGCCGCCCCGACCATCTCGCGCAGCACCTGCTCGTCGACGCGGTCGAGCCTGGTGACGTAGAGGCAGCCCCTGCCGGTCTTGTGCGGACCGAGCCGGGCGAGGAGGTGGTCCTCGTCGGGCAGGAACGCGGAGTTGTCGTTGCGGCCGGTGGGCGCGGGCCGGGCCACGGGGTCCGCGAACGCGTGCCCCGCGGCGGCCATCGCGTCCCGCAGGACGCCGAGCTGGGACGGCCCCACGCCGTGCAGGGCCAGGATCTCCTTCTCGGGTAGGCCGTCGAGCTGGCGCAGATCGGTGATCCCGGCGGCGGCGAGCGCCCGGGTGGCGGGGCCGAGAGGCGCGGGAGGGGTGACGGGGAGCCGGTCATGTCGGTTCAGAACGCGACGACCTCGTCGCCGACCCGTAGGTGGTCGAAGAAGTGCGCGGCGGCGTGTCTGCCCAGGTGCACGCACCCGTGCGAGGGCTCGTCCAGGCGTCCCTGATGGAAGGCCATCCCACCCACGGTGAAGTAGGTCGAGTACGGCATGGGCGAGTCGAAGAGCCGACTGTGGTCGTGACGCACGTGCCGCAGCACGTGGTGTGTGCCGCGGGTGGTCTCGTACCCGGGCTTCCCGGTCGTGACGGGGACCGGCCCGTACGTGACGCGGCCCGCGTCGACCATCCACGCCCGCTTGCCGTCCACGTCAACGCACGCCCGGGCGCTGGGCGGGCACTGCGGGGGCGCGGGGGCGTCGGTCGCCGCCGGTGG
>NZ_KV823979.1:0-9645 GCF_001815995.1 Dietzia sp. HMSC21D01
GAACTTGGGTCGCCCCTCCGCGGGCGCCGAAGACTGTGGGGCGGGCCCGCCGGAGGGGGCGGTGCGGGCTTCGTCGTCGTCGCCCCCTACCCCGCCACCCGACGCGGCCGCGCCACCTGCGCCACCCGCGGTGACCGGCGCGGTGCCCGGGATCACGGATCCCGACTCCAGCGATTCGACGCGCTGGAGCAGGGCTGCCATGGAGTCGTCGGCCGACGGCAGCAGGAGCTTGGCGCAGAGGATCTCCAGCAGCAACCGCGGTGAAGTGGCCCCGCGCATCGAGGCCATCCCCTCGTGCACCATGTCCGCGCAGCGTGCGAGGGTCGCGGGGCCGATCTGCTCGGCCTGCCGCCTCATGGTCTCGGCCTGCTCGACCGGGGCGTCGACCAGACCGCGCTCGATCGCCTGTGGCACGGACTGCACCATGATGAGGTCGCGCAGCCGCTGCAGGAGGTCGGCGGCGAACCGGCGCGGGTCGTGCCCGGCCTCGACGACCTTGTCGACGGTCCGGAACAACGTGGCGCCGTCGCCGGCGGCAAGGGCGTCCACTGTGTCGTCGATGAGCGCGACCTCGGTGGCCCCCAGCAGGCTCACCGCGCGCGGATAGGTGATGCCCTCCTCGCCGGCGCCGGCCATGAGCTGGTCGAGCACGCTGAGCGTGTCACGCGGCGAGCCCCCGCCCGCGCGGATCACCAGCGGGAACACGGTGGGCTCGACCTTCACGCCCTCCTGGTCGCAGATCCGCTCGAGCAACCCCCGCATCGACGACGGAGTGAGCAGCCGGAACGGGTAGTGGTGCGTGCGCGAGCGGATGGTGGGCAGCACCTTCTCCGGCTCGGTGGTGGCGAAGATGAAGATGAGGTGCTCCGGCGGCTCCTCCACGATCTTGAGCAGCGCGTTGAAGCCCGCGTTGGTGACCATGTGGGCCTCGTCGATGATGAGGACCCGGTACCGCGACGACGCCGGCGCGAAGAACGCCCGCTCGCGCAGGTCACGCGTGTCATCGACGCCACCGTGGCTGGCCGCGTCGAGCTCGGTGACGTCGAGCGTCCCGTTGCCGCCGGGCGCGAGCGCCACGCACGAGTCACACTCGCCGCACGGGGTGGCCGTGGGCCCGTGCACGCAGTTGAGCGAGCGCGCGAGGATGCGGGCGGACGACGTCTTGCCGCAGCCGCGCGGCCCGGAGAAGAGGTAGGCGTGGTTGATACGACCGGAGGACAGCGCCACCGACAGCGGTTCGGTGACGTGCTCCTGGCCCACGACCTCGGCGAAGGAGGCGGGGCGATACTTCCGATAGAGAGCCACGCCTAGAGGGTACCCAGGGGGTACGACGACGAAGAGATCGATCGCGTCCCGACGGGCGCCCCGCGGGTGGGCGTGCTCTTCAGCAGAAATGACCGGAGGGGCCGCGACTGGCGCGGCCCCTCCCGACGTCCCTCGCGCGCGGATCGGGCCCCCTCAGACCCCCGCAGCACGGTTCCCGAACCGATACCTGACACCGGCCCCTCACAGCCCCTCAGCTGTACTCCGGTGTCCGCATCCCTCTGGCCCGGACGGGATAGATACAACCAGATGACCCACTCCCGCGACAAGACGTTCTTGTTGCTGACAGTTGCTCAACAGTCAGCCGTTCAGGCGTTTGCCCACGTCACAGGGTCGCCCAACCTGCGGATCGTAACGTCCACCATGCGAGAACGTGTCTGAGATCACTCGCAGGTAGAACCGCTGGTCACTTCGAGATCGAGCGCGGCGCCATCGCCGGAGAGGAGCCTGCTCCGGCAGGGGCCTGGATTAACGACAGCGAGCCAACTGTTACAGCGATCCCGCCCACCGGGACGTCAGCCGGCGAGCGCCGCGCGGCACGCCGCGAGTAGCGCGCACAGACCCACCACGTCCATGGCGGTCTCGACCTCGGCGAGCGGCGGGAGGGTGGGCGCCAGACGGATGTGCCGGTCGTCGGGGTCCTGCCCGTAGGGGTAGGCCGAGCCGGCGGGGGTCAGCGCGACCCCGACCTCCTTGGCCAGGCGCACGGTCTCGGTCGCGGTCCCGTCGACCACCTCGAGGTCGATGAAGTAGCCGCCCTCGGGCCGGGTCCAGCGTGCGACGTCGTACTCGCCGAGACGGCGGGTCAGCGCGGCGGCCGCGGCCTCGAACTTCGGCGCGATGACCTCGCGGTGGCGGAGCATGTGGGCGCGCACCCCCTCGGCGTCGCCGAAGAAGCGCGCGTGCGCGAGCTGGTTGACCTTGTTCGGGCCGATCGTGCGCACGGAAGTGTGGCCGAGGTACCAGTCCAGGTTGGCCGAGGACGACGACAGGAATGACACGCCCGCGCCGGCGAAGGTGATCTTGGAGGTCGAGCAGACCTGCCAGAAGCGGTTGGGGTGCCCGGCCTCGGCGGCCAGGGCGTCCACGTCCGGCACCTTGGGGAAGTCCTCGGTGAGCGTGTGGACGACGTAGGCGTTGTCCCACACCACGCGGAAGTCGGGTGCCGCGGTGGCCATACGGGCCAGGCGGGAGACGGTGTGGTCGTCGTAGACCGCGCCGGTGGGGTTGGCGAAGATCGGGACGCACCAGATGCCCTTGATGGACGGGTCGGCGGCCACGAGGCGCTCGACCTCGTCCATGTCCGGACCCGTGGGCCCGAGGGGCACGGGGATCATCTCGATGCCGAGGGCCTGCGTGATGGAGAAGTGGCGGTCGTAACCGGGCACCGGGCACAGCCAGCGCAGGGCGGGCTCGTCCTTCCAGGGCCGTTGCGAGTCGGGCGTACCGAAGAGCATCGAGAAGACGAGCAGGTCGTACATGATCGACAGGCTGGCGTTGTCCTGGGCGATCACCCTGCCCGTCTCGGTGCCCAGCAGTTCGGCGATGATCGACCGCAGTTCGGGGAGCCCGGCGCCGCCGCCGTAGTTGCGCACGTCGGTCTTGCCGGCCAGGTGGTCCCCCTCCCCCGGCAGCGACAGCAGCGCCTCCGAGAGATCGAGCTGCTCGGGCGAGGGCTTCCCGCGGGTGAGGTCCAGGGCGAGACCCTTGTCCGCGAGCGCGTCGTACTCGGCGGCCAGTCGCGACTCGATGCGAGCGAGGTCGTCGGCGGGGAGATCGGACAGCGCCACGGTGGCCTCCGGCGGGGGTCGACTACATCGGTGGTGTTAGTGCCCTAAGACATGTCCCAAGACATAAGGGGACCCCGCGCACCCGCCAGAGCCCGCTGACCCTTGCTGCCTTCCGGCCCTGGGGGAGTTCACAGGATGGACGCCGCGCGGGGTCCGGGTACGAGTCTAGCCGGGTCACCCCCGAGCCCGCACGCCACCCACCCCGGAGGATGACGGTTTGCCTCCGCTCGGCCTTCCTCGGTATTGTCCTCCACGGAGGATTCGCCTAGTGGCCTATGGCGCTCGCCTGGAACGCGGGTTGGGGTTTATAGCCCCTCAGGGGTTCAAATCCCCTATCCTCCGCCGCGGACGCGGCCCGGAGCTCTCGAGCACCGGGCCGCGTCGCACATTTCCCGGTACGCCGCCTGGCAGGGCATACCCGCTCGCACCCCCACGCGCCCGAGTCCCCGCGCCCCGCCGGGCACACCGCCAGCGCATCCGGCCCCACTCACGCTGGCCCACGGGACCATTCCACCAGCGCTGGGTAGGGAGATGAGGTCAGATGTCCGACACGGTTGTGGCGGTCCCGGCGATCGTGAGGGTCCTGCTGGGGATCATGCCGCAGCCGCTGCTCGACCTCGCCGGGGCGGCCGCCGCGTTCGCCGGGTAGGCCGCGTCACGGCCGCGCCCCCCCGGACGCCGCCTCCACGCCGAGCAGAGGACCGGGCCCCTGACCTCCGGCCCTACTCCCCCAGGCCGAGCGGGGTCGCGTCGAACTCGCCGGACAGCGCCGAGATCGACCGCGCCAGCCGCAGGTCTCGCCGGGTGACGCCGTCGACGTCGTGACTGCGCAGGTCAAGGGTCACCTCGTCGTAGCTCCACAGGAGGTCGGGGTGATGGTTCTGCGAGTTGGCGGCCTGGCCAATGGCGGCGACCAGGTCGATCGCGGCCTGCGGCGACTCGCACACGGCGGTGTAGGTCAGCGATCCCTCGGACAGGGCCCAGCCGGGCAGGTCGGCGAGGCCCTCAGCGATCTGCTCTTCGGTGAGGCGGGTCTGGTCGTCGGCGTCGGGGCGTGAGTTGTCGGCGTCTGCACTCATTCCTCCAGTCTGGCACCTCGCCGCGCGGCGGGCGGTCCTGGCGCGCGGCCCACGCGCCCCGCCCCACCACGACCACCCGGCGCGCCCCTGCGCCCCGCGCCCCTCCACGACCGCGCCACCTACCCTGTTGACGTGGAAACTCCCGCTAGCCTCCTCCCGCCCGGCGCCGGCCGCTACGCTCCGAGCCCCTCCGGCGACCTGCACCTGGGCAATCTGCGCACTGCGGTGGCGGCGTGGGTGCTGGCGCGGGATTCGGGGCGGTCGTTCCGGATGCGGGTCGACGACCTCGACGCCGCGCGCGCCCGGCCCGGGGTGGCGGAGCGACAGCTGGCGGACCTGGCGGCGATCGGCCTCGACTGGGACGGCGAGATCATGTGGCAGTCCGCGCGCTCGCACGCCTACGCCGCGGCCGCCGACCAGCTGGCGGACCAGAGCCTGGTCTACGAGTGCTACTGCTCGCGCAGAGAGATCGCCGAGGCCCCGCAGGCGCCGCACTCCCCGCCCGGCGCCTATCCGGGTACGTGCCGGGATCTGCCCGAGGCGGAGCGTGAGCGTCGCCGCTCGGCGCTCGGTCCGGGCCGGGTGCCGGCACTGCGGCTGCGCGCGACGGTCGACGAGTTGACGATCACCGACCTCGTCCAGGGGCACTACACGGGGATCGTCGACGATGTCGTGCTGCGCCGCGGCGACGGCGTGTGGGCGTACAACCTGGCGGTGGTGGTCGACGACGCCGAGCAGGGCGTGGACCAGGTCGTCCGCGGCGAGGACCTGCTCTCCTCGACTCCCCGTCAGGTGCACCTCGCGGATCTGCTCGGCCTCCCGCATCCGCAGTACGTCCACGTGCCGCTCGCGGTGAACGCCGCGGGTCAGCGGTTGGCGAAGCGGGACGGCGCGGTGACGCTGGCCGACCTGGCGCAAGAGGGGACGACGACGAGGGCCGCGATCGCCCGGATCGTGGCCTCGCTCGGTGGGCCGGAGGGCGCGGACTCGATCGAGGCGTTGCGTGGGGTGGTCACGGCCGAGTCCCTGCGATCCGGCCCCTGGGTGGTGGCGTGACTCCGCGGGCCGGATTCGTCGCGGGCGCGCGTCTGCCCGGATAATCGTCGCTCGTGACCATTTCATCGCAGACCCCCGAGCCCCGGGATCCGCACGGGACCGGGCTATCGAGAGGGACTGGGCGGCCGGACGGGATCACTCCCGAGCCGGCGCGCAGCTCCCGGACCCCCGACCGCACCCGGACCCCCGACCGCAGCCAGCCCGCGTTCGCCACCTTCGGCAGCCCCTACTTCGCCTACCTCATCGCCCTGTTCGTCGGCGTGATGCTCATCAGCAACGTCACCGGGACCAAGGGCGTCCTCCTCTTCCCCGACCTGTCGTTCCAACTCGGGTTCGTGTCCGTCGACGGTCTCGTGACCGACGGCGCCTTCCTGCTCTTCCCGCTGGCCTACGTGCTCGGCGACGTGATCAGCGAGGTGTACGGCTTCCGCGCGATGCGCCGGGTCGTGCTGTCGGGGTTCGCGGTCCTCGCCCTGGCGGCACTGAGTTTCACGGCCACCGTGTATCTGCCCGCCGCGCCGTTCTACGAGAACCAGGACGCGTTCGAGGCGGTCGCGGGCGTCATTCCGCAGTTCTTCCTCGCGGGGCTCGCCGGGTACGTGGTGGGCGAACTGCTCAACTCGTACGTCCTGGTGTGGATGAAGCGGCGCACAGGTGAGCGGAGTCTGTGGGCGAGGCTGCTCGGCTCGACCGTGGTCGGCCAGCTCGCCGACACGACGGTCTTCTGTACGATCGCCGCCCCGGCACTGGGCATGGCGCTCTGGTCGGGTGACTACTGGAACTACGTCGTCATCGGGTTCGTCTGGAAGACCCTCGTCGAAGCGGTGCTCCTGCCCGTGACGTACCTGGTCATCGCGTGGATCAAGAAGCGCGAGCCCAGCTACCAGGCCGCACTGTCGGGGTCGGTCCTGTCACAATCGGCGGCATGATCCCGCCCGCCGTGACGGTCCTCGGCGCGACCGTCGATGATCAGACCCGCTGCGTCCACTACGCCGGCCCGCTGGACATCGTCGCGATCCGCTTTCACTGCTGCGGCGAGTTCTACCCGTGTTTCCGCTGCCACGCCGACGCCGTCGACCACCCGGTCACGGCGTGGCCGGCGGATCGGTTCGACACCCGCGCGATCCTGTGCGGGGTGTGCCGGTCGACGCTGTCCATCAGCGACTACCTGGAGGCCGACTCCTGCCCGTCGTGCGCGTCACCGTTCAACCCGGGATGCTTCCTGCACCACTCGATCTACTTCGAGTGAGAAATCCCATCGGCCTCGTCCATCGCCGTGATGACCGTGCGCAGCACGCCGAGCACCAGACGCGTGAGGTCCTCCCGCCGGGCGACGTCGGCGCCGCGGCCGAGGGCGAGCGCGCGTTCGGCCGTCTCCGGGTCGGGAAGAGTCCTGACCGCATCGGCCAGGACCCCCGCCACGTCGCGGGGGATCCCGAGCATCACCGCGTCGGACACGATCGTCTCGACGATGTCCCTGTAGACCGCACCCTCCCGGGCGTCGAGCAGCGGAACCACGCGGGCGACGTCGGCGTAGAGCTGGTCGAGGTGGCCGTCGTCGTCCGGGTGTTGCTGATCCAGAGACGCGGTTTCGGCGACGTTGCAGAGGAAGTCGAACAGCATCTGGTCGGCCGTGAAGGGACCGGGCCAGAGCCGAAGGTGCTCGTCGAACGGTAGGGAGGCGGCGCGTGAGATCAGCGTCGCGGCCCGCTGCTCGTCCCCGTCGACCATTCTGGTCAACGCCTTGTCCAGCAGGTTGAACGCCGCGTCCATCGCCGCTTCGCTGACCTCCGCCAGCGCCCCGGTCTTGACGTCCGGATGGAGTCCGTACGGCGTTCGTCGTGCCAGGTCCTCGTCGAGCGTCAGCCTACGGTCGTCCGTCATGCGCCCAGTCTCCCATCCGCGGCGGCTCGGCGTCCGGGTCATCGCCCCGCGTAGTACCGCCCCAGGAACTGCTCCTTGTACGCCACGTACTCGTCGGGTCCGGCCGCCATGGCCGCGCGCACCTCGTCGACGAGCCGCACCACAAAGGCGAGGTTGTGCAGGGTCAGCAGAGTCGAGCCGAGGAACTCCTTGGCCTTGAACAGGTGGTGCAGGTACGCGCGGCTGTACTCGCGGGAGACCTCGGACGGCCCCTCGGGGTCGAGCGGCGTGTGGTCGTGCCGGAACTGCGCGCGGGTGATGTTGACCCGCCCGTCGAGCGTGTAGATCCCGCCGTGGCGCGCGAGCCGGGTGGGCGCGACGCAGTCGAACGTGTCGGCGCCGTTCTCCACGGCGGTGAAGATGTCGTCGGGCTCGCTGATGCCCAGCAGGTGCCGCGGCCGGTCCTCGGGCAGCTCCTCGGTGCACCAGCCCACGATCGTGCCGAGGTTCTCCTTCTCCAGCGCGCCGCCGATGCCGTAGCCGCCGAACCCGCGCCGCCCCTGGTCCTCGGCGCGCTCGCTCATCTCCACGAGCCCGCGCACGGCCTGGCGCCGCAGGTCCTCGAACTGCGCGCCCTGGACCACTCCCCACAGCGACTGCCCCGGCCGGTGCGTCCGCTCGGTGGACAGCCGCTCGTGCTCGTCGAGGCAGCGCTGCGCCCAGCGACGGGTCCGCTCCACCGAGTTCTCCTGATACCCGCGGGTGTTCATCAGGGTGGTGAGTTCGTCAAAGGCGAAGATGATGTCGGCCCCCAGCGAGTGCTGGATCCGCATGGACACCTCGGGCGAGAAGCGGTGCCGCGACCCGTCGAGGTGGGAGGTGAAGGTGACGCCGTCCTCGTCGACCTTCGCGAGGCGTCCCTGCCCCTTGTTGGTCGCCGAGTCGTCGGGGGCGGCCTTGGTGCCCGCGCTCATCTCGATGACCTTCTTGAACCCGACGCCCAGGCTCATCACCTGGAACCCGCCGGAGTCGGTGTAGGTGGGCCCGTCCCAGCGCATGAACTCAGCCAAACCGCCGGCGGCGTCGACGATCTCGTGCCCGGGCTGCAGGTACAGGTGGTAGGCGTTGGCCAGCACCGCCTGCGCGCCGGTCGAGCGGACCTGCTCGGGCGTGAGCGTCTTGACCGTCGCCTTGGTGCCGACCGGGATGAACGCCGGGGTGGCGATGTCGCCGTGGGGCGTGTGGATGACGCCGGTGCGTCCGCCGGCGGTGCCGTCGAGAACCATCCGCTCCCCCACGTCGAAGGTGGTGGGGCGGGTGTCGGGTGCGGCGCTGTCGGGCATCACTCCATCGTGGCATGTCGGTCCGTGATCGTGGACGTGACCCTAAGATGGACCTGTGCGTCGGCCGGGGGGACGTGGGTGTCGGCGCCGGGGGGCGCGACGCGCGCGTCGATGAGTACGACGACGAGGTGTGCCATGACCGCAACGGGAGGACGACGGCTCTCCAAGCAGGAACGCCGTTCGCAACTGGTCGTGTTGGGGATCCGACTGCTGGAGACGGTGCCTTTCCATGCCCTGTCCCTGGACGACGTGGCGGAGCGGGCCGGTGTGTCCCGCAGCCTGCTGTTCCATTACTTCCCCACCAAGCTGGACTACCTCACTGCTGTCGTCCGGGCGGCGGCCGACCACGTGCTTTCGCTGACGGAGGTCCCGGAGGGCACCAGCGCGGAGGACTGCACCCGCGCGATCGTCACGGCGCTGGTCCGTTACATCCAGCGTCGGCGCGACAACTACGTGGCGGTCCTGCGTTCGGGCCGGGCGGTGGACCCCGCGTTGGAGCAGGTCGTCGACGGCATGCACCGCACGATCAGTCTGCGGATCCTCGACAGCATCGGGGTGGACGGGGCGGGCCCGATGGCGCTGGTGCTCACGCGCGCCTGGCTCGCGGGGGTCGAGGAGCTCGCGCTGCTGGGCGAGGAGTCCGGACTCCCGCAGGCGGCGGTCATCGATTCGGCGCTGTCGACACTCAACGCGGTCGTGTCGCTCCCCGACTTCGTCGACGACGTCACTTGCACCGGCACCGCCACAGGCCCCGGCACTGGCGCCAACCCCGCCTGACCCCGCCCGCCGCCCCGGCACACTCACCCCGCACCCGCACCCGCACCCGCACCCTCCCGCGACCGCCCCCTTCCCAGCCGCCTCCTTCGCAGCCGCCCGTCGCCATGGCGTCTCGCGCGTACCGCGGGGCAGGCCAGACGCCATGGCGAGGAGCGGGAGCAGTCGACGCGGACAGGCACAGGGGCGAGACGCCAAGGCCGTGAGCGGCTGCACGGGTACGGCCGGGGGGCGGCGCGGGTTCGCCCGCATCGACGACGCCTATCGAACGGAGCGCCGCCTATCCGACTACGCGCCACCTATAGGGTCCGGTAGGCGGCGCGTAGCCGAATAGGTGGCGCTCGCTCTGGAGGGTCGGGCGGCCAGGCGCGGGAGCGGACGCTCGTTGACGCCCGCGCCCATGTCGAGGATCGAGCG
>NZ_KV823980.1:0-3614 GCF_001815995.1 Dietzia sp. HMSC21D01
CGGGCGGGTGCTCGCGCGCGGGCGGGCGGGTGCTCGCTCGCCCCGCGGCTCAGTCGCCGAGGAGCTGCGTGGCGCGCGGCCCCACGCGCTGACGCAGGATCACCTCGGTGCGCGTGCGGAGCACCCCCGGGGTCGAGATGATCGCGCTGAACACCTCCTCGAGGTGCGCGTGGTCGCGGGCCACCACTCGGCAGACGAGGTCGAACTCCCCCGCCACGCTCATCACCTCGAGCACCTCGCGGACTTCCGCCAGGCCCGCGCACGTCGACTCGAGCTCCGCCTGCGCCAGCTGGATGTGGACCAGCGCGCCGAGCGGGTAGCCGAGCGCGGCGGGGTCGAGCCGGGGCGCCCAGGAGGCGAGGACGCCGCGGGCCTCCAGCTTGTCGAGCCGCGCCTGCGCGGTGCCCCGGGCCACCCCGAGCCGTCGGGAGAACTCGCGGACGCCGACCCGGGGGTCGGCCATGACCACCCGGAGAAGGCGTCGGTCCGTATCGTCCAACTGCGGTGCGTGTTCCATGTGTCCACGGTAGACGACGACGAGAGGGCAACTGGCCCAGTTAGTACAGGAACCGACGCTTCCGGTTGTGCAGAGTGTGCGCCCGATCGATGACCGCGTGACGCGCCTCACATTCCGTCCTAGCCTGAGGGAGAGACCCACGACGTCACACAGGCCAGGTGTTGATCATGACCTCTCTTCTCGGCCCCTCGAGCGGCACCCACAACGACCTCCCCCGGTTCGGCCGGGCGGACGCCGGATCGTTCTCCCTCTCCGACCGCTACACGCGCGAGAGCGGCACCATCTATCTGACGGGAATCCAGGCGCTCGTACGGACGGTCCGCGACCGTGCCCGGCTGGACCGGCGCCAGAACCTGCTCACCGCGAGCCTGGTGAGCGGCTACGAGGGATCCCCTCTCGCCGGCTACGACCTCGAGCTGGCCCGGCGTGCGGAGTTCCTCGACCCGTTCGACATCGTGCACCGTCCGGCCCTCAACGAGGAGGCCGGCGCGACGGCCGTGATGGGCTCGCAACTGGCACGCCGCACCGGCACCCTGCGGGCGACCGCCCACACCCGCGGCGCCCCGCTGCAGGGCGTGGTGGGCTACTGGTACGGCAAGGCGCCGGGCCTGGACCGCGCCACCGACGCCTTACGGCACGCCAACCTCATCGGGACCGATCCGAACGGCGGTGCCGTGGTGATGGTGGGCGACGACCCCGGGGCCAAGTCCTCGACCGTGCCGTGCGCGTCGGAGCTCGCTCTCGCCGACCTCTACATTCCCACCCTGTACCCGGCCGATTCGCAGGACGTCCTCGACTTCGGCGTGCACGCGGCGATCCTCTCCCGCGTCTCCGGGCTCTGGTCGGCGCTGAAGATCTCCGCGCACGTGGCGGACGCCTCGTCGACCGCGCTCGTGGACCCCGACCGGATCCTGCCCGTCTACGGCGATCTCGGCACCAGTCCGCACGTGCCCTCCGGGCACCTCCTCGGCTCGAACCTCATGGAGCTCGAGCAGAACCAGCTCACCATCCGCCTCCCCCGCGCCCTGGAGTACGCCCGACTCAACCGGCTCAACCGGATCGTGCAGTCGACCGCCGACGACCGGATCGGGATCGTCGCGGCCGGCAAGACGTACCTCGACGTGCGGGAGTCGCTGCGCCGTCTCGGGATCGGCGACGACGAGCTGGGCCGACGGGGGATCCGGATCCTCAAGCTCGGAATGATCTACCCGCTCGAGCGCACGATCCTCGACGAGTTCATGTCCGGGCTCGACGAGGTGATCGTCGTGGAGGAGAAGCGCGACTTCATCGAGACCATGATCCGCGACATCCAGTTCCGCAAGCCCGGGGTGGCCAACGTCGTCGGCAAGGCCCACGAGGACGGGTCGACGCTGTTCAGCCGCTTCGGCGAACTCGATGTGGACTCGGTGACCCGCGGCCTCGCGCAGCGGCTCGGCACCGTCCACGGGATCGCCTCCGCCAGCGCCTGGCTCGACGGCCCGGGGCGCGTCCGCACCCGCATCGCGCTGCCGCTCGCGGCCTCGCGCACCCCGTACTTCTGTTCGGGATGCCCGCACAACAGCTCGACCAAGGTCGCGGACGGGACTCTCGTCGGCGGCGGGATCGGCTGCCACGCGATGGTGCTCATGATGGACGAGCAGCAGGTCGGCCACGTCACCGGCGTCACCCAGATGGGCGGCGAGGGGATCCAGTGGACGGGGATGGCGCCGTTCCTCGACGAGCGGCACATGGTGCAGAACGTCGGCGACGGCACGTTCATGCACTCCGGGTCACTCGCGCTGCGGGCGGCGGTGGCCTCCGGGGACAACATCACCTACAAGCTGCTCTACAACGGCACGGTCGCCATGACCGGCGGGCAGGACCCGGTCGGCGAGATGAGCCTGCCCGAGATCGTGCGCCTGCTGCAGGCGGAGAAGGTCGCGAAGATCGTCGTCACCACCGACGACGTCAAGGCGACCCGGGCCCGCGGACTGCCGCGCGGCGTGGAGGTCCGCGACCGCACGGAGACCCTCGAGGTCCAGCAGGAACTCGCCGCCGTGCCCGGTGTGACGGTGCTGGTCCACGATCAGTACTGCGCCGCGGAGAAGCGCCGCCACCGCAAGCGCGGCGACTATCCCACCCCGGAGCAGCGCGTGGTGATCAACGAACGCATCTGCGAGGGGTGCGGCGACTGCGGCAAGAAGTCCAACTGCCTGTCCGTGCATCCGGTCGACACCGAGTTCGGGCGCAAGACGCAGATCGACCAGTCGACGTGCAACCTCGACTTCTCGTGTCTGCAGGGTGACTGTCCCGCCTTCGTGACCGTCGTGCCCGGGGCCCGCACCGAGCGGGTGGCCACCGCGCCGTCCCTGGACGCGGCGGAGCTGCCCGAACCCGAGCGCGCAGACATCGACGCGGAGCGCGGATTCTCGCTGCGGCTGACGGGCATCGGCGGGACCGGGATCGTCACCGTCTCGGCGGTGCTGGCCACCGCGGCCGTGCTCGACGGCAACTCGGCCAGGACCCTCGACATGACCGGCCTCGCGCAGAAGGGCGGCGCGGTCGTCTCCGACGTCCGCGTCTCGCGGACGCCCGTGGAGCAGCCCCCCAAGATCGGCGCGGGGGACTGCGATCTCTACCTGTGTTGCGACGGGCTCGTGGGTGCCGACGACAAGCACCTCAAGGTCGCCCACCCCGATCGCACGACGGCGGTCGTGTCCACCACGCGGATCCCCACCGGGAAGATGGTGATCGACACCTCCGAGCACTACCCCGCCACGTCGGACATCCAGGCCGCCATCGACCGGGCCTCCGCCCGCGGCATCTACCTGGACCCGGGCGAGCTCACGGAGAAGCTCTTCGGCTCCACGCAGACGGCCAACATGTTCATGGTGGGCGCGGCGTACCAGAGCGGGGCCCTGCCCATCTCGGCCGAATCGATCGAGAGGGCCGTCGAACTCAACGGCGTCGCGGTCGAGTCGAACCTCCAGGCGTTCCGCCGGGGCCGGCAGGCCGTCGCGGACCCGCAGGCCCTGTCCGCGCTGCTCGACACGCTCCACCGCCCGGCGACCGCGGCCACCTCCGGGGCGTACGAGCCCTCCCCCGCCGCCGCGCGGGC
>NZ_KV823981.1:0-9477 GCF_001815995.1 Dietzia sp. HMSC21D01
CGGCGTGACCCGGGTCGGGGCGCCGCTGCCGGGTCAGCCCGCGCCCGGCAGCGGAGCCCAGACCCCCGACGTGCCGCGGCGGTGCGAGTCCATCAGGTGCGTGTCCACCACTCCGATGGCCTCCATGAGGGCGAAGACCGTCACCGGTCCGACAAAACTGAACCCCCGTCTCTTGAGCTCCTTGGCGAGCGCCTCCGACTCCGGCGACCGGGTCGGCACCTCGTTCATGGTCCGCGGCTCGGGTGTCGCCTCCGGCCGGTAGGACCACACGAGCTCCACCAGGCCGCCGTCGGATCGCAGGGCGACCACGGCGCGCGCGTTGGCGACGGCCGCGTCGATCTTGCGGCGATTGCGCACGATCCGCGCGTCGGCCATGAGCCGCGCGACGTCCTCTTCCCCGAAGGCCGCCACGGCGTCCGGGTCGAACCCGGCGAACGCCTCGCGGAACGCGGGCCGTTTGCGCAGGATCGTCACCCAGCTCAGCCCGGACTGGAACCCCTCGAGGACCAGCCGCTCGTACAGACCCGCCTCGTCCCGGACCGGCATGCCCCACTCGGTGTCGTAGTACTCCCGCAGCAGCGGGTCCCGCGCCGCCCACGGGGGCCGCCTCAGCCCGTCCTCGCACAGCACGGAGCCGGAAGGCGCGGTCGTGGTGATCTGCACGTCGTCGATCTGCATGTCGTCTCCCTCGTCGGTCGGACCACCGGCGATGGTGGTCGCCGTCACCCTAGGGCCGGACTACGACAGCACCCCGGTGAGCTGGACGATGCGGACGACGGCCAGCACGGTCAGCGCCACGCCCACGACCAGGGTGAGTACCCGCCCGGCCACGCGGCCGTAGGACAGGAACCGGTCGATGCGACGAGTCGCCGCACCGATGCTGCCCGACGGCACCCGCGACAGCGCGATGATCAGCCCGGTGCTGGGCAGGATCGCGATGACCGCGAAGAACAGGATCTGCAGCAGCTTGGACCACCACGGGGTCTCGGCGAACGAGATGAGCACCATGCCCGCCGCGAACGGCGCGGACGTCCCCGACTGGATGACGCCGAGCGCGATGCCGGTGGCCATGATCCCGAACTTCTGCAGGACGTTTTGGGTGAGCGGGGCCTCGACGCTCTCCTCCTTGGCCTCCGCGGGCCGGCGCAGTCCCATGACGGTGATGACCAGGCCGATCACGCCCAGGGCGATCATCGCCCACAGGTTGTAGAACAGGCTCCGGACGAACTCCTGGTTGTTGCCGATCACCCACACGGAGATCAGCGAGAGCAGCACGATCCCGCAGAACGCACCCCCGGTGAACCGCGCCGCTCGCGGCGTGAACGGGATGCCGCGGCCGGCCGATGTCAGCCACAGCCCCGCGATGACGGCGAAGGCCAGGAGATTGAGCGAATCGATCGCCGCGAAACCCAGCAGGCTGAGGTAGTACTGCACCGGGTCACCCTACCGGCGGCCGAGCTCGTCGTCGTCGTACTCATCGTCGCGGAGGCCGTCGTCCCTCTCGCCGCGCGGTCGGCCGAACACCGACCGCTCCCGGCGCCGCAACACGTCCAGGTCCCGCACGGTCCAGGTGCGCACGGGCGCCGGCACGCGCCACTGTCGGGCCCACGCGACCATCCGGAAGGCGAACACCAGCACCGACAGCACGGTCGCCGATACCGGCCCCCACACCTCGGTGGACACGGCGACGGCCGTGAGCGCGGCGCCGGTCGCCGCGGGGATCACGTACAGGTTCGACCCGCTGAACACGGCCGGGATCTCGTTGGCCACCACGTCGCGCATCAACCCGCCACCGACCGCGGTGACCACGCCGAGCAGCAGCGCCGAGGCCACCGGCATGCCGTGATCCAGCGCGCGCGCCGTGCCGAACGTGCAGAACAGCCCCAGGCCGGCGGCGTCGCACGCCACGATGAGCGTCTGCACCCGGTGGATGACCGAGCCCAGCAGATACACCACCACGACGGCGACCAGTGGCGGAACGAGGTACACGGGCTTGTCCAGCGCGAGCGGCGTGACGCCCAGCATGACGTCGCGGATGATGCCCCCGCCGAGCCCCGCGAGCAGGCCCAGGATGAACCCACCGGTGATGTCGATGTCCTTGCGCGCGGCCAGCAGGTTGCCCGACAGGGCGAAGAAGAACACGCCCATCAGGTCGAACCACAGGACCAGCGGCGACGTCTCCACGGTCGGTCCTAGACCACCGCGTTCGCGGTCGAGCGTGCGTGGTGTCGGTTACGCACCGCGCGGAACGTCCAGAGCTTGTTGACGACGAAGTTGATCGGCATCGTGATGAGGATCGTCAGCAGCTGACTCCAGTACTCCCGGGAGTGGATCCCGGCCTCCTCGTGCCACCACGGCTCCGGCAGGTAGAGCGGGCTGGTGGGGTTGGTGAACGCGAGCTTGATGAAGATGCCCGCGGCCGCCGCCACCGACCCCACCACCAGGAACGGCCAGAACTCCTGCCACGCCGGCGCCTTGTGTCCCTTACCGAACGTCCAGTGCCGGTTGAGCAGGAAGTTGTAGAAGTTGGCCACCAGGAACGCCACGATCCACACCAACGTGGTGAACCGGAAGTTGAACTCCGTGCCCGCGATGGGGAACAGGATCTCCTGCGCGTTGGCCGTGCCGCCGTTGGCCTTGTTCATCAAGACCGTGACGATCATGTTGACGACCATGCCCGAGCCGCCCACGATTCCGAACATGACGAACTGCCGGGCGCCGCGACGATAGCGACCGAGTTCGGCGGGGGCTGGGTTCACAGGCGACCAGTCTAGGCCCTCTCCCGGGGACGTCAGGCCGCGCCGTGTCCCTCCGGCACCCTCTCGGACGGATCGGTGATCGGCCCGGGCGCGGTCCCGTCGCCGAACGGGCGACCGCCCAGCTCCTCGCGGTGGTGCGGGGTGAGCAGGCCGGACAGGTCCGGCCCCTTGGGGATGACGCCGGTGGGGTTCACGTCCCGGTGCACGTTGTAGTAGTGCGCCTTGATCTGGGGGAAGTCGCACGTGTCGCCGAAGCCGGGGGTCTGGAACAGGTCGCGGAGGTAACCCCACAGCGCAGGCATCTCGCTGATCTTGGACCGGTTGGCCTTGAAATGGCCGTGGTAGACCGCGTCGAAGCGGACCAGCGTGGTGAACAGGCGGATGTCGGCGACGGTGATGGAGTCGCCGACGAGGTAGCGGCGGGTGGTCAGGCGCTCCTCGAGGCGGTCCAGCGACGCCCACAGCTCGTCGTAGGCCTCCTCGTAGGCCTCCTGGTCGGCGGCGAACCCGCACCGGTACACGCCGTTGTTCACCGTGGGGTAGATCCACGAGTCGAGTTCGTCGATCTCGTCGCGGTGCTCCTCGGGGTACAGATCGGGCGCGCCCTCGCGGTGGAAGGCCGTCCATTCGGAGATGAAGTCGAAGTTGAGCTTCTGGTACGCGTTGGTCACGACGGACTTGGTGGGCAGGTCCACCAGCGCCGGCACCGTGATGCCGCGCGGATAGTCCGGGATGCGGTTGAAGTAGGCCTCCTGCAGGCGGTGCAGGCCGGTGACGGGATCCCGCTCGTCCGGGTCGAGGTCGAAGACCCAGGAGTTGATGTCGTGCGTGGGGCCGGCCAGGCCCAGGGAGATGGCGTCCTCGAGGCCCATGAGGCGGCGGACGATGATGCTCCGGCTGGCCCACGGGCAGGCTCGGGCGGCCATGAGCCGGTAACGGCCGGCCTCGACCGGCCATCGCATCTCGCCGATCTTCTCGCCGACCGGGTCCGAACCCGCGGGCACGTCCGCCACCACGCGATCGTTGATGTACGTCGCGTCGCGGACGAACTCGCCGTCGGTCGAGGCGTTCTGTGCGGGGGTGAAGTCGGTCGCGGTAGACATGCGGGGCTCCCAGGATTGTCTCAGTTTATTGATGCGTCACCAATCATACCTCCTGCCTACGAGTGAGGCCACCGTTCCCGCGTCGACGGCGTGTCCCGCGTCGGTGTGCGACGCTGATGACATGGACTCCGCGCACGTCGACGACGTCCCCTCCCGCTACTCCGACTTCGCCGAGTACGAGGTCCGCGAACGAACGCCCGTATACCTCTCGTGGGCCCGCGGGATCGCCGGAGACCCGGGGACCGGCGACCTCATCGGTACGCTGCCCCGGATCAAGCGCCAGCCCGCCCTGTTCTTCGCCGCCGCCCGGCACGCCGGGGCCCCCGAGACCGAGGACTACGCGACCTTCCGCGGGTTCGTCCACGACCACTGGGCCGAGATCGAGCGGATCGCGCTCACCCACTCCACCCAGACCAACGAGGCCAAGCGCTGCGCGGTTCTACTGCCGTTCCTTTCCCTCCTGCCCGGCCCGCTCTCCCTGGTGGAGATGGGGGCTTCCGCGGGACTGTGCCTGTACCCGGACCGCTACGCCTACCGATACACGGTCGACGGCGGGAGCACCCACGAGCTGCGACCCGACGGTGCCGGTGACGGTGCCGGGGCCCGCACACCGGTCCTCGACTGCGACCTACGCGACGGCGTGCCCCTGCCGCGCTCGCTGCCCGAGGTCGCCCACCGCGGCGGGGTGGACCTGACGCCGATCGACCCCACCGACCCCGACTCCCGCGCCTGGCTGCACAGCCTCATCTGGCCGGGCCAGCACGACCAGCGGGGGCCGCGCCTGGACGCCGCCCTGGACATCGCGGCCGTCGACCCGCCTCGGATCCTCGCCGGTGACCTCGTCGAGCGGTTGGAGGAGTCCGTGGCCGCCTGCCCGGCCGGTACCACCCCGGTGGTGTTCCACACCGCGGTGCTCGGATACCTCGAGCCACCGGCCCGCGCCGAGTTCGTCCGCCGTGTCACCGAGCTGGGCTGCGTCTGGATCTCGGTCGAGGGCGTGACCCTTCTACCCGACGTCGCCGCGCAGGTCCCCGAGTCGATCCGCCGCCACAAGGGCCTCTTCGTCGTCGCCGTCAACGGACGCCCCCTGGCCACCGCGCACGGCCACGGCGACTGGGTCCGCGCCCTCGACATGCCCTGACCCGCCCGGCGCTCAGTCGAACGGCCACGCGCGGCGCATCGGCTGCTCCGCGCCCGGCTCGATGAGGTACTCGGTACCGAAGGCGACCGCGTAGATCTCCGGCGGCAGCGCCAGCATCGTTCCGATGTCGCTGGTCTGGCTGGCGTGACACTGCATCGCGCGGCGCTTGGTCTCGATCACGTCCTGCGGCAGGTCGATCGCCCACGCGATCTCGGACTCCGGCATCCCCACTGGCTGACCGTCGTCGCCGGTGAGGATCATCGCCCGCAGCTGGTCCGGGTCCAGCTCCGTGCCGCCGACCGCGAGCATGCGCAGGAACTCGGTGGCCTCGGGACTGTCGAGCATGGCGAGCTGGGCGTCACGGTTCGTGGTGGCCTCCAGCAGCCGCGGTCGGCGCGCGGCCAGCTCCACCGCGCGTCGGGCGATGCGGTGGACGGCGATGTGATCGGGGTGACCGTAGTTGCCGTGATCGTCATAGCCGACGAGGACGTCGGCGTCCTCGCGGTCGAGGATCCGCGCCACCCGGGCGGCCGCGTCGTCGATGTCGGCGCGGTGGAGGCAGAGCGGGTCGTCGTTCTGCTCCCAGCCGGTCATCCCCGAATCGCGGTAGCCCAGCCAGTCGTTGCGGGCCACGCCCAGCACGGCCGCCGCGGCCCGCGCCTCCTCGCGCCGGTGTTCGACGAGGTCACCGTCGGGGCCGAGGTGCTCGGGGCGCTCCCCGTGGTCGCCGTCGGTGGCGAACACGGTCACCACCCGGTGCCCCCTGCGGGCAGCCAGGGTCATCATCCCGGCGGTCTGCGAGGTCTCGTCATCGGGATGGGCGTGCAGGAACACTATCGTCGACACCCGGATATTCTGCCCTGGTTCAGCCTCGCCGTGTCGACGCCCGCGCCTCGGAGTGCGGTCGAGAGCTCCCCGGCGTCAGCCTCGGCCCGATCGGTTCGACGCGCACGACCTCGGAGTCGCAGCGGAACAGGTCTCGCAGTGCCGGGTGTCGGCCGCGTCGACGTTCCACAGTCCGCCGACGTCTCCGGCGAGCTCGAAGCCCACCCGATCCCGCCCCGATGATCGCTGGTGGACGGGCATCAATACCTGTTGCTCGTTCCAGCTAGTGCCCCGGAACGAGCAACTCCCCGGCCGGTTTCGCTCGGACTGAACGAAACGGGCCGGGGAGTGCGGCGTGGGGCTTACTTCTCGCGCACCACGGTGCCGTCGTCCTGCAGGCGCAGGAGCGGGTAGATGCCGTTCTCGTCGTGGTTCTCGTCGCCCACGACGGGCGGGTTGAAGACGCAGAGCATCTGCATCTCCTCCTCAACGATGACCTGGTGCTTCTCGTTGCCGTCGAGCAGGTACATCGTGCCCGCCTCGAGCGGGTACTCCTTGCCGTTGGTGAGGTCACGCAGAGTGCCCTTGCCGCGGGTCAGCCAGACGGCCTCGACGTGGTTGGCGTAGTGGAAATCGTTGGTCGTACCGGCGGCGATGGTGGTCTCGTGGAACGAGAACCCGACGCGGTCGTCGGCCAGGACGATGCGCTTGGACTCCCAGTTACCGTTGTTGCCCTTGATGTGGCGGTCGGTATCGGTGATCTCTGCGGTGGTGCGAACGATCATGCGGTGCCTCCTCGTCGAGGGGTTGGTGGTCTGCGGTTCTCAGGCGTACTGCTGGCTCAGCCGTACTGCTGGGCGAGGACGTGGTCGACGGCCTCGTAGCAGATCTCGATGCCGCGGTCGCGCTCTTCATCGGTCAGCGTGAGCGGGGCGAGGAACTTGACGACCTCGTCGCTCGGGCCGGCGGTCTCGACGAGCATCTTGTTGTCGAAGCAACGCGCCATGACCTGCGCCGCGAGCTCGGGGTTCTCGAGGAACGCGATCCCGAACGCCATGCCACGGCCACGCAGTTCGAGCTTGCCCTCGTACTTGTAGACTAGCGGGGAGAAGCGCTCGCGGAGGATGCGGCCGTTCTCGAGCGTGCGGTTCTGCAGCTGGTCGTCGGACCAGTACTTGCGCAGTGCCAGCTCGGCGGTGACGAAGGCCATGTTGTTGCCGCGGAATGTACCGTTGTGCTCGCCCGGGGTCCACTCGTCGAGGTCGCGACGGAAGAGCGTCACGGCCAGCGGCAGGCCGTAGCCGCCGATCGACTTGGACAGGGTGACGATGTCCGGCTTGATGCCCGCGAACTCGAACGAGAAGAACTCGCCGGTACGGCCGCAGCCCATCTGGACGTCGTCGACGATAAGCAGGATGTCGTGGCGGACGCACAGCTCGTTGAGCGCGCGCAGCCACTCGGCGCGTGCGGCGTTGATGCCGCCCTCGCCCTGGACGCACTCGACGATGACGGCAGCCGGGCGGTTCATGCCCGAACCGGAGTCGACGAGGACGCGCTCCATCCACTGGAAGTCCTCGGTGACGCCGCCGAAGTAGTTGTCGTACGGCATCGGCGTGGCGTGCACGAGCGGGATGCCGGCGCCGGCGCGCTTCATCGAGTTACCCGTCACGGAGAGCGACCCGAGGGTCATGCCGTGGAACGAGTTGGTGAAGTTGATGATGGCCTCACGGCCGGTGACCTTACGGGCCAGCTTCAGCGCCGACTCGACGGCGTTGGTGCCCGTCGGCCCGGGGAACATCACCTTGTAGTCCAGGCCGCGCGGCTCGAGGATCTTCTCTGAGAAGGTCTCCAGGAAGGCCCGCTTGGCCACGGTGTACTTGTCGAGCGAGTGGGTGACGCCGTCGCGGGAGATGTACTCCAGCAGCGCGGTCTTCATGTCCTCGTCGTTGTGGCCGTAGTTGAGGGCGCCCGCGCCACCGAAGAAGTCGAGGTACTCGTCTCCGTCGACGGTCCGGAGCGTCGCCCCCTTTGCAGTGTCGAACACCACAGGCCAGTTACGCGAGTAACTACGCACCTCGGATTCGCGATCGTCGAAAATCTCCGTGTTGGTGCTGGTGTCGTGGGTGGGCTCGGTCATTGTCCTGATCACTCCAATGGGGAAGGTGCGGGCGGCGGTTGTGGGCCGGGCGGCCCGCGCGCCCTCGTCTAGGAAATCGTGTAGAGGTCTTCTTGCTCGTGACCCTCTCCGAGCAGCTCGGAGCTCAGGTAGTCCTCGCTGGACAGGGTCATCCCCCTGTCGCGGGCCACGGCGCCGAACGTCCGCTGCGACGCCTCGTTATCCGGGCTGATGGTGGTTCGCAGTCGCACGACGCCGCGTTCGGCCAGCCGGTCTAAGAGACTGTGCAGAAGCCGGGCCGCGAGACCCTTGCCGCGCTGGTCGGCGTCGACGCCGACCTGCCACACGAAGATCGTGTCCGGCTCGGAGGGGCGGATGAACCCGGTGACGAAGCCGACGACCTGACCTTCCACCTCCACCACGACCGAACTCTCGGAGAATTCGGCGCCCCACAGAACGTAGGCGTAGGAGGAGTTGAGGTCGAGGACGCCGCTGTCACGGGCGATCTCCCACATGCGGGTTCCGTCAGCCGCCGTGGGCACACGGAACACCGCGTCGGACGAATCAGGGGTACGGGGTACTTCTCGTTCTCCTGGGTTCATAATCGCTCTCTACCGTAGTGACGCAACCCCGTTGTTGCATCTACCTTCCTCGAGTTGTTACCTGAAACGCCGATGAGTGCGCAGGTGGCCGACGTGGAGTGAGGTCAGTCACCCAGCGCCCGTTCTGGGGGACCCCACGAGCCCGCTTCCGGTGGGGCAATGGGGCGATCGACGACAGGCCGATCACCGATCTCGAGGAGGCCCGCTGCCTCCAACTCTTGGCCCCAGATTCCCTCTGCCGACTCGTCACCGTCACCGGGGGCCGCGCTGAGATCTTCCCCGTCAACCACGCGATGTCGAGGGACGGCAAGATCCTCTTCCGCACCGCGGGGGGAGCAAACTCGCCGGCCTGACCGTGCACCCCGAGGTCCTCTTCGAGGTCGATCACGTGGAGGGCCGTCACGCCTGGTCGGTCGTGGCCCGAGGGTGAGCCCGCAGCCTCGAGAGCTTCGATGAGATCAACCGGCCGAGGAACTCGACCTCAAGCCGTGGATCCCCACGCTGAAGTACATCGTCGTCGAAATCACCCCGGAGCATCTCACCGGCCTCAGCTTCGAATTCGGCAAGGAGCCCGAGCGCTACCAGGGCTGACTCGCGAACTCGCCACCTCGCCTCGCCGCGGCCGGGCTCGTCGGCCCTGGCCGCCGGCGCTGACTACGTCCCCGCCTTAGAAGGGTGGTGGTGGTTGGAGGAGTTCGTCGAGGTGCTCGTGGAGGGCGTGGAGGATGGCTTTTTCCAGGGTGCTGTCGGTGGGTTTGTTGCGTTGCCACCAGCGGCTGGCCGCGGCGGGGTTCACTCGCTCACGCGGGGCCGGGCTCGGTGCCCGGCCTGGGGTCGCATCCGGGTCTGGGGCGGTCTGGGGTGGCGGCGAGGTCGCGTCGGCTGCGTTGTGGGCGGTGGCGCGGGCGCGTTCGCGGGCCAGGCGTTGGGC
>NZ_KV823982.1:0-3184 GCF_001815995.1 Dietzia sp. HMSC21D01
GCCCCGGCGCACCCGCGCCCGGCGCCTGCTGACCGGCGACGCCGAGCGGCCCCGGTGGATGTTCTGGGCCGCGCTCGCGGTGGCCGCGCTGATCATCTTCGGCCTCGCGCCCGCGCTGCTGTCCGACTTCCGGCTGAGCCTGCTGGCCAAGTTCTTCTGCTACGCGATCGTCGCCAGCGGCATCGGTCTGGCATGGGGGCGTGGCGGCATGCTCACCCTCGGCCAGGGCGTGTACTTCGGCGTGGGCGCCTACGCGATGGCGATGTTCCTCAAAATCTCCGACGCCCGCGACCGCGGCGGCGCCGACGCGCTGCCCGACTTCATGCAGATCGCCGGGATGCGCGAGATGCCCGGCTACTGGGTGCCGTTCGCCTCGCCCGGGTTCACGCTCGCGGTGATCCTGCTGGTCCCGCCGCTGCTGGCGTTCGGGTTCGGCTACCTGGTATTCAACCGCAAGGTCAAGGGCGCCTACTTCGCGATCCTCTCGCAGGCCCTGGCCGCGGCCGCCGCGATCTTCCTCGTGAGCCGGCCGGAGCTGGGCGGGTCCAACGGGCTCAACCGCTTCACCGGGTTCTTCGGGTTCGCGCTGTCCGACCCGGCCAACCGGCGGATGCTGTACTTCCTCGCCGGCGGGGCGCTGCTCCTCGTGGTGCTGCTGGTGCGCCAGCTCATGAACTCCCGGTTCGGCGAGCTGCTCGTGGCCGTCCGTGACCAGGAGGAGCGCGTCCGGTTCCTCGGCTACGACCCGGCGATGGTCAAGTCGTTCGCCTACGCCGTGGCCGCGTTCGCCGCGGGGCTCGCCGGGGCGCTGTTCGTGCCGATCGTGGGGATCATCTCGCCGTCGGCGATCGGCATCGCGCCCTCGATCGCGTTCCTCATCGGCGTCGCGATCGGCGGCCGCGCGACCCTGCTCGGCCCGGTGCTCGGCGCGATCGGTGTGGCCTGGGCGCAGACCGCGTTCTCCGAGGCCTACCCGTCGCAGTGGACCTACCTGCAGGGCATCTTGTTCATCGTGGTGGTGGGGTTCCTGCCCGGCGGCCTGGCGTCGCTGTTCGTGATGCGACGTCGGCGCGCCAAGGGCCAGGAGCCGACCACGACGACCACGACGACCACGACGACGACGAGCTCCGCCACCCCCGACCGGCCCGCCACCACCGGCACCGCCGAACCTGGACCCGATTCGACGGCGTCAGGCGCCGCTTCCCCCGAGGAGTCCCGATGACCCCGTCCACCGCCTTCGGCATCGGTGCCGCGCTGTCGGCCGGCACCCTGACCGGCGCCGAGATCGGCCTGCCCGGCTCCGGCGCCCGCAAGAACGCCCGGACTCGCTCCGGGGAAGGAGGCGCCGGCACCTACCTCGAGGTCCGCGACCTGACGGTGACGTTCGACGGCTTCAAGGCCGTGGACGGCGTCGACCTCACCCTGATCCAGGGCGACCTGCGGTTCCTCATCGGCCCCAACGGCGCCGGAAAGACGACCGTCGTCGACGCGATCACCGGGCTCGTGCCCGCCACCGGCACCGTCGACAAGTCCGGCCAGCCGGTGCTGGGGCTCAAGACGCACAAGATCGCCAAGATGGGCATCGGGCGCACGTTCCAGACGGCGTCGGTGTTCGAGGACCTCACCGTCGAGCAGAACCTCGACATCGCCGCCGGCGCCCGCCGCGGCCCGCTCACCCTGCTGCGGCGCCGCCACGGCCGGGAGGACAAGGTGACCGAGGCGCTGGAGACCATCGGGCTCGAGCACCTGGCCGGCACCAAAGCCGGGGTGCTGGCGCACGGGCAGAAGCAGTGGCTGGAGATCGGCATGCTGCTGGTGCAGGACTCCGACGTCATGCTGCTCGACGAGCCCGTCGCCGGCATGGGCGCCGAGGAGCGGCAGGCCACCGGGGAACTGCTGCAGCGGATCGCCGCCGACCGCACCGTCGTGGTGGTGGAGCACGACATGGATTTCATGCGGGCCTTCGCCACCACCGTCACCGTCCTGGCCGCGGGCAAGGTGCTCGCCGAGGGCACCGTCGCCGAGATCCAGGCCGACCCCAAGGTGCAGCAGGTCTACCTGGGCACCGCCGCCGCGACCGGCACCGAGCTGGCAGACGAGACCGAGGAGACCCCACGATGACCGCACTGCTCAAGATGACCGGCGTCCGCGCGGGCTACGGCGGCTCGGAGGTCGTCCACGGTGTCGACCTCGAGGTCCCGGCCGGGGGAGTGGCCGCGATCCTCGGTCACAACGGCGCCGGCAAGACGACGCTGCTGCGGACCGCGGTGGGTCTGTTGCCGTGCAAGGGCGGGACCATCACCTTCGACGGCGAGGACATCACCCGCTTGCGCCCCCACGCGCGGGTGGCTCGCGGGATCGGTTACGTCCCGCAGGGACAGCAGTCGTTCACCCAGCTCACCACGGCCGAGAACCTGCAGCTGGTCGCCGACGGCCGCAGGCGCGGTAAAGCGCTGATCGACGAGTCGCTGGACCTGTTCCCGGCGCTGCGCGAGCTGCTCGATCGCAAGGCCGGCCTCCTCTCCGGCGGTCAGCGTCAGCAGCTGGCGATCGCCCGGACGCTCATCACCGAGCCGCGGATGCTGGTGCTGGACGAGCCCACCGAGGGCATCCAGCCCAACGTGGTGGCCGAGATCGAGCGGATCATCGTGGAGCTCGCCTCCCGCGGCGACCTGTCCGTTCTGCTGGTCGAACAGCACGTCGGCTTCTCGCTGCGCGCGTCGGACGTCTACTACGTGTTGGAGTCCGGGCGGATCTCGCACTCGGGCGCCTCCGACGCGTCCGCCGCCCACGACGTCTCGGCGGCGCTGGCGATCTGAGCGGTGGCGCCCTCGACCTCCTGCTCAGGGCGCCGCAGGTCAGTAGGCCGGGTAGCGATCAACATCGCGGGCATCCGATCGATCGCCGGATACGCCAAGAGCAACTTCCCCGCAGTCGAGGGCGTGGCCGTTCGGGACGCCACCGTCTGACCAGCCGCAGCCACGTTTGGCAGCAGCCAGGGTGGAGAAAGTGGGATTCAGCCGCCCTCGCTGCTGCCAATTTCGCCGTGAGTGCTGCCGAATCGGCGGTGCCCTGGAAGGCGGGTTCAGGGCACCGCGGGTTCAAGGCACCGCAGTTCAGCGCGCTCGCTGCCCGCGCCCGCTGCGCGCGCCCGCAGCCCGCGCCGCCGGGTCGAGGCGGTAGG
>NZ_KV823983.1:0-800 GCF_001815995.1 Dietzia sp. HMSC21D01
CGGCGACGGTTCCTCTTCGTTCGTCACCGTCCTGGTCGACTTGACCCCGGTCGTGGACGGCACGGGCCCGTCGCGCCTGCTGGACATGGTCCCGGGCCGTTCGGCGAAGGTCCTGACCGAGTGGCTGGACGCCCGTGATCAGGTGTTTCGAGACCGGGTCAAGGTTGTCACGATGGATGGGTTCGCCGGCTACCACACCGCCGCCGCCAACGCTGTCCCTGAAGCCCGGACGGTGATGGATCCGTTCCACGTCGTGCAGCTGGCCGCGGACAAGCTCACCGTGTGCCGCCAACGCATCCAGCAGGCCACCACCGGGCACCGGGGCCGCAGTGGCGATCCGCTGTACGGGATCCGCCGGACCATGAATACCCGAGCTGAGCTACTCACCGACAAGCAGCAAGTCCGGCTGTTCAAAGCGTTCACCGCCAATGACGCGCACGCGGCGGTGGAGGTCACTTACGGCGTCTACCAGCGTCTCATCACCGCTTACGAGGCCTCGGGCAAGCGGGAGGGCAAGATCGCGATGTACAAGCTCCTGCGCTCGATCCGGGCCGGGGTGCCCAAGGAGCTGCCCGAGCTCGCCCAGCTGGGCCGGTCGCTGTGGAAGCGCCGCCGCGAGATCCTCGCCTACTTCGACGTGGGCGCCTCCAACGGCCCCGTCGAGGCCATCAACGGTCGCCTCGAGCACCTCCGCGGGATCGCCCTGGGCTTCCGCAACCTCAACCACTACATCTTGCGGTCACTGATCCACTCCGGTCAGCTCCAGAATCGGATCAATGCACTCTGATTCCGGAAGGGCC
>NZ_KV823984.1:0-7760 GCF_001815995.1 Dietzia sp. HMSC21D01
GCCCCGGCGGCCACGTCGTGTTCGCCCGCCTCGAAGAGGGCGGCGAGCTGGCCGCCATCGCCCGCGGCGCCGTCACCGCCGGGCCCGACGGGCAGGCGCGCGTCGCCGTGTCCTGCGTGCAGACCGCCGACGCCCACCGCCGCCGCGGCCTCGCGGAGGTCGTCACCGGCGCGCTCGTCGACTGGGGACTCGGCCTGGGCGCGCGGGAGTGTCACCTGCACGTGTTCGCGGACAACACCGCCGGGCGCGGCCTGTGGGCCAAGCTCGGACTCGAACCGCACCATTCGCTGCGGCACCTCGTCGTCGTCGACCAGTCCCCGCCTCCCACGGTGACGCCGCCGCGCGGCGCGCAATAGACTCGCACCCATGCGCCTGGCCACCTGGAATGTGAACTCGATCCGAGCCCGCAAGGACCGCGTGCTCGCCTGGCTCGACCGGTCCGACGTCGACGTCCTGGCGATGCAGGAGACCAAGTGCAAGGACGAGCAGTTCCCGCACGAGGAGTTCCGCGAGCTCGGTTACGAGGTCGCCCACCACGGCCTGAGCCAGTGGAACGGCGTCGCCGTGGCCTCGCGCGTCGGGCTCGAGGACGTGCGACTGGGCTTCGACGGCATGCCCGGCTTCCACAAAGATCCAGAGCAGTCGCAGGACCCGGAGGCGCGCGCGATCTCCGCGGTGTGCGACGGCGTCCGCGTCTACAGCCTCTACGTGCCCAACGGCCGCGAACTGTCCGACCCGCACTACACCTACAAGCTCGAGTGGCTGGCCCGACTGCGTGACCACGCCGCCGCCGAACTGGCCGCCGACCCCGACGCCCAGGTCGCGCTCGTGGGCGACTGGAACGTCGCTCCGCTCGACGAGGACGTGTGGGACATGGAGGTCTTCGAGGGCAAGACCCACGTCTCCGGGCCCGAGCGGCTCGCGTTCGCCGCCTTCGACGGCGCCGGGTTCCGCGAGGTCACCCGCGAGCACACCCCGGGCCCCGGCGTCTACACGTACTGGGACTACACCGGGCTGAGCTTCCCCAAGCGCAAGGGCATGCGCATCGACTTCCAGCTGCACTCCCCCGCGCTGGCCGCCCGCGTCACCGGGGCCTTCATCGACCGCGAGGAGCGCAAGGGGAAGGGGGCCTCCGACCACGCGCCCGTCGTGGTGGAACTCGACTGAGATGTCCACGTTCCAGCTGCGGCACTACATCGACCGGCTGCGCGCCGAGGGCTTCACCGTCCGTGACGATCACGGCGAGGACCCAGACCTCATCGACATCACCGGCCGTGCGGTCGACACGTGGCGGGAGAACTACCCGTACGACGAGCGGATGGACCGCAACCAGTACGAGGTCGAGAAGTACCTCCTGCAGATCGAACTGCTGAAATTCCAGCGCTGGCAGGCCGAGTCCGGGCACCGGCAGGTGATCGTGTTCGAGGGCCGCGACGCCGCCGGCAAGGGCGGGACGATCAAGCGGTTCACCGAGTACATCAACGTCCGCCAGGCCCGCGTCGTGGCGCTCATCAAGCCCACCGAGACCGAGCTGCACCAGTGGTACTTCCAGCGCTACGTCACCCACCTGCCCAGCCGCGGTGAGCTGGTCCTGTTCGACCGCTCCTGGTACAACCGCGCCGGCGTCGAGCGGGTCATGGGGTTCTGCACCGACGAGCAGTACTCCACGTTCATGCAGCAGGCGCCGATGTTCGAGAAGATGCTGGTCGAGTCGGGCATCGGGCTCACCAAGTTGTGGTTCTCGGTGACCCGCGAGGAGCAGAAGACCCGGTTCGCGATCCGCCAGCTGGACCCCGTGCGCCGGTGGAAGCTCTCCCCCATGGACCTGGAGTCGCTCGGGAAGTGGGACGAGTACACCGAGGCCAAAGAGGAGATGTTCCGGCGCACGGACACCGAGTGGGCGCCGTGGACGACCATCAAGTCCAACGACAAGAAGCGGGCCCGCATCAACGCGATGCGCTACTTCCTCAACCAGTTCGACTACCCGGAGAAGGACCACCAGGTGGTGTTCGAGCCGGACCCGAGGATCGTCCAGCGCGGCAAGGACGCCGTCGGGGACTGACTGAGCCTGCGAAGGAAGCGCCCCGCGCGCAGACGCCGTCGGGGACTGATTGCTCGCGCGGGAATGTCTGGGCGCCGCGGGGCCTTGCACGGGGTATGAGCCATTCCAATGATCCGGCCGTCATCGAGCGTCTGCTGTCCCAGAGGGGGCGGTGGGCCGTCGTCGGTCTGTCCTCGAACACCTCGCGCACCGCGTACCGGATCGCCGCGTTCGTCCGGGACCTCGGTCACGAGATCGTGCCCGTCCATCCGAAGGCCGAGACGGTCCACGGTCAGCAGGGGTATCCGGACCTGGCGTCGGTCCCCGGCGAGATCGACGTCGTGGACGTGTTCGTCAACTCCGAGCTCGCCGGGGGCGTGGTCGACGACGCCATCGCCAAGGGCGCGAAGGCCGTCTGGCTGCAGCTGGGCGTGATCGACGAGGCCGCCGCGCAGCGGGCCAAGGAGGCCGGTCTCGACGTGGTCATGGACGCGTGCCCGGCGATCGAGGCACCGCGCCTGGGCCTGTCCTGAGGCGTGCGGGCGCGCCGCCGACCCGGCACCGGGTGGGCGGCGCGCGTGCTCGGGCTGAGCGTTAGTAGCCGCTCGAGGCCAGGCCGACCATCGCGAAGATGAAGATCAGGTACAGGATGATGAGGACCGCCACGATCGCGAGCGAGATCATCCCGAGCCGCTTGGCGGTCGCACTGGCGGCCTCGGCCTCGGCGTACCGCCCGGCGGCCCAGAGCGGGTAGACCTCCAGCGCCCGCGTCATCGCGATGAACGACAGGGGCCAGAAGAACAGGATCGAGGCGACCGCCCACCCCACGTTCGACGGCGGCCCGGGGCGGGCACCGGGAGCCGCGGCGAAGCCGCCCGAACCGGAGTACGCGGGCGTCTGCGAGCCGTAGCCACCCTGCCCGTAGGAGCCCTGCCCGTACGCCTGCTGCCCGTACGCCTCCTGGCCGTAGCCGCCTGTCCCGTACGAGCCCTGCCCCGCACCGGACTGGCCGCCGTATCCGGATTGTGCGGAGTAGTCCGTGTACCCGGACGAGGCGGTGTTGTCGGCGTTGTCGGCGTTGTCGCCCTGCGGCGGGTAAGTCATGAGGTGTCCTGTTCGCTGGCCGGTCTTCCGCCGCCCACACTACGGATCGGGTCGGACATCCTCCCCCGTCGTGGCGAGCATCCTCCCCGCCGTGGCGAAGCCGGCCGTGGTGCGCGCGGCGTGACGCGGCGTGTCAGTTGGGGGCGACGAGCAGCTGGTACTCGGGGAACCGCACGAGGAAGCGGCGCACGTAGCTGCACACCGGGCGGATCTTCAACCCGTCGAGCCGCAGGCGGGTGAGGACCAGGCTCACCAGCAGTCGGGCGATGCCCTGCTGACCGAACCGCTCCTCGATCACGGTGTGCAGGAGGATGTAGACGTCGCCGTCCTTCTCGTACCCGACCAGTCCCATGAAGGTCTCGCCGTCCCACAGCTCGAAACGGTCTCTATCGGTGTTGTGGACGAGCTTGAGCGAAGTTCCGCCGGTCATCTCGACTCCTTAGGGCCGACCGAGTATCGATTCCGACCCTACCCCTGAAGGGCGGCCCAGTCCGGCGCATCGCGAGCGTGAATCCGCGGGCGCCCCGGCGCGGGTCAGAGGTCGCGGCCCGAGGTCAGGCGTCGCGGCGCAGGGTCAGGCGTCGCGGCGCAGGGTCATCACCAGGCCCACGGCCCACAGGACGATGCACACCGCGGCGTAGAGCGCGAACGCCGGCCATTCACCCCAGGTGATGTAGCCCTTGGCCGCCTCACCCTGGGTCCAGTAGTCACCGTTGGCGAACGGCATCCAGGCGGCGATGTCCTCGCCGACCCGCGGGATCAACGAGACCATGCCCTCGAGGGCCAGTATCCACACGAGGAACAGGGAGATCGTGCCGGCGGCGTTGCGCATGATGTACGCCAGGCCCGTGACCGCGATCGTCCCCAGTGCGGCGTAGACGGGGAAGCGCCACAGGTAGGTCAGCCCGTCTCCGGAGAACGGGGTCCAGCCCTCGTTTCCGGAGAGCGCCCCGGCCACGAGGAGCGCCAGGATCACCGCGATGGCTGTGACCACCATCGAGAGCACCGTGAACAGGGCGGTCTTGGCCAGGATGGCAGGCCAGCGCGACGGCGTCGTCAAGAACGTCGCCTTGATCGTGTGATAGCGGTACTCGCCGGTCACACCGACGATCGCGGCGATCCACGCCAGCAGGACGGTGAACGCACTGACGCCGAGGATCGCGAACAGCGGGTCACTGCCGCCGCCGGGCGCACCGGCCATCGGGTCCCCTGTGGCGGGCTGCTCGAACTGGCCGATGACCACGGCGAGCACCACTGCCAGGCCGATGCCGATCGCGTACAGCCAGTAGGCACTCTTGGTGGTGGTGACTTTGATCCACTCGGACTTCAGCTGGTTCATCGGGTGGACTCCTGACCGTGGTACTCGACGTCCTGGTCGGTGAGGGCCATGAAGGCCTCTTCCAGCGACGCCCGCTTCTCGTGCAGTTCGTGGACGGTGATCCCCAGGCTGGCGGCGACATCGCCGACCTGCGGCGCGCGGAGGTTCTGGATGAGGAAGACACCCTGTTCCGCGTCGAACGTGGCCTCGATGCCCTCGTCGCGCGCGGCGGCGGTGAACTCATCGACGTGCGGGGTGCGCAACACCACCGAGGATGTGGCGGCGTCGAGGAACTCCTCGACGGAGGTCTGCGCGCGCAGCTTGCCGCGGCCGATCACGACGAGGTCCTGGGCGGTCTGCGCCATCTCCGACAGCAGGTGCGAGGAGACGAGCACGGTGCGGCCCTCTGCGGCGCGCGCGTGCATGAAACGGCGGATCCACAGGATCCCCTCGGGGTCGAGTCCGTTGACGGGCTCGTCGAACAGCAGGACCTCGGGGTCGCCGAGCATGGCGGTGGCCAGACCGAGTCGCTGGCGCATGCCGAGCGAGTATCCGCCGACCTTGCGGCCGGCGACGTCGGTGAGGCCGACCAGGCCGAGCACCTCGTCGACGCGGCCCGGGGCCACCCCGCCCGCCGCGGCGACCATCCTCAGGTGCGCGCCGGCGGAGCGGTTGGCGTGGGTCCAGGACGCGTCGAGCAGACAGCCCACCTTGTGGGCGGGGCGATCCAACTCGCGGTACGGGGTGCCGTTGATCAGTGCCTGCCCAGACGTGGGGGTGTCGAGACCGACCATCATCCGCATCGTCGTGGACTTCCCGGCGCCGTTCGGGCCGAGGAATCCGGTGACGACGCCGGGACGGACCTCGAAGCTGAGGTCGTCCACGGCGGTGGAGGCGCCGAAGCGCTTGGTGAGATTCCGTACCTCGATCATGGTCCCCAGTCTGCCTGCCGGGGCGCGGGCAGCGTGCGTTCACCTACTCAGCCCGCGTACAGGTAGTGCAGTACTAGGCTCGTGACCATGGATGACGTCACGCCCGAGCCGGATCGCCATCTGCCGTCGGTCCGCGCCTCCGACGCCGAGCGCGACGCCACCGCCAAGCTCCTCCGGGAGTCCTTCTCGGAGGGGAGGCTCACGCTCGCCGAATTCGATGACCGGACCTCGCGGGCGTACGCCGCACGCTTCCGGTCCGAGCTCATCGAGCTGACGCACGACCTGCCAATCGCCCACCACGAGCACGACTCGACGCCCGCGACCCGGCCGCACGGGGCCCCGGCGCGTCGCGTCACCGGGGGCGTCACCGGGGCCAGCGGGCCCGCCTACTCGCTGGCGATCATGGGAGGCGTCGAGCGGGCGGGGGCGTGGACCCTTCCCTCCGTGCACACCGCGTTCGCGCTGATGGGCGGCATCGAGATCGACCTGCGTGGCGCCTCGTTGCAGTCCCACGAGACGACGATCCGGGCGTTCGCGATCATGGGCGGCATCGACATCTACGTCCCCGACGACATCCATGTGGAGATCGAGGGCCTGGGGCTGATGGGGGGCTTCGGCGAGGAGTCCGGGAGCTGGAAGCCCGATCCGCGACCGGTCCGCCAGGCCCCGCCCGGCGCCCCGGTCATCCGGGTCACCGGGCTGGCGCTCATGGGCGGGATCGGCGTGCGGCGGGTGCCGCGCAGCGAGGACTGACCGCCGGCGGGGTGGCGGGCGGGTCGCGCGCATGCTGTCGGGCGGCCGGTAGGGCCTCAGTCGACCGGCGGGCTGGACGCCTGCGCCCAGAAGCGTTTGGGGATCCGCCCCGCAAGGCGGGCGGCGTGCCCGGCCCGGACGGCCTCGCGCATCGCCGCGGCCATGAGCGGCGGGTTCTCCGCCCGGGTGACGGCGGTGGCGAGCAGGACACCGTCGCAGCCGAGCTCCATGGCCAGTGCGGCGTCGGAGGCGGTGCCGATCCCCGCGTCGCAGATCACCGGGACCCCGGCGCGCTCGACGATCATCTCCAGGTTGTGCGGGTTGCAGATGCCCAGCCCGGTGCCGATCGGCGCGCCCAGGGGCATCACGGCCGCGCAGCCCACATCCTCCAGTCGGCGGGCCAGGACGGGATCATCGGTGGTGTAGGGGAGGACGACGAAGCCGTCGTCGACCAGGTCCTCGGCCGCCTCGACGAGTTCCAGTCCGTCGGGCAGGAGCGTGCGCTCGTCGGCGATCACCTCCAACTTGACCCAGTTGGTGCCGAGCGCCTCGCGGGCCAGGCGGGCCGTCTTGACCGCCTCTGAGGCACTCCGGCACCCGGCGGTGTTGGGCAGCGGGCGGATGCCGAGCTCGCGCAGCAGCCCGAGTAGTCCGAGGCCGTCCGAGCCGAGGCGCAGGTCGACCTTGCGGATCGACACGGTGGTCAGGGCGGTGCCCGAGGCGATCAACGCCTCGCGCAGGACCTCCTGGTTGCCGGCACCGCCGGTGCCGGTGATGAGCCGGGAGCCGATCTCCTCACCGGCGATGACCAGCGGCGAGTCCAGCACCTCGGCGACGCGCGCCCCGTGGTCGGGGGCGGCGGGCGCGTCGACGGGGCCGGGGGCGGCCTCAGCCACCCTGGACCGCCGTGAGGACGTCCACCTCCGCGCCGGCGTCGAGCGGGGTGTCACCCCAGCTCGAGCCGGGCACGACCATGCCGTCGACGGCGATCGCGACGCCCTCGTCGGGCAGGTCCAGTTCGGCGACGAGCGCGCGGACGGTCGCGCCATCGGCCAGGGTGCGGTCCTCACCGTTCACGGTGACGATCATGGGGGCCTCCTGCAGGAAGTCGTGACGTACGGCACCACCGTAGCCGTCGGGCACGACCGGGGTCAGGAGCGGGCGAAGCGGTCGGGCGACGCCGCGCCCGCCGCCCCCGGGGCCGACCGCCCCAGCAGCGTCGCGACGACGGTCGCAGCGGTGACCGGCGTCAACGCGATCCCGTTGCGTCCGTGCCCGGTGGCGTGGACGATCCGCGGGTCGGCGGGGTCGACCCCGAGGATCGGCAGATTGTCCGGCGACATCGGCCGCAGTCCGGCGATCATCTCGGCGAGTTCGTACTCGCCGACGCCGGGGAAGATCGTCTCGGCGTCGGCGAGCAGGTCGCGGACCCCGGCGACGGTGACCTGCCGGTCGTCGCCGTGTTCGTACTGGGTGGCGCCCACGACGAGACCGCCGGCGCGCGGCACCAGGTACAGCGGCCGGCCCCGGACGAAGGCCCGCACGACGCCGCGGGGCGGGTCCTCACACCCGGGGCGGGACCGCAGGCGGAGGACCTCGCCCTTGACCGGGC